>VSNO01000185.1 GCA_009774375.1 Lachnospiraceae bacterium | reverse complement strand
GTTTTGAAAGGTACAGCCGTTATAATGTTTCTTAGAATTCAGAATAGAAATGGGATCTTTATGAAATTTTCTATGAAACATTTAACGATAACTGTACCTTGTTTTAATTCGGAGGATTATCTGGAGCGCTGTGTCGACTCGCTGGTCGTCGGCGGGGAAAATGTGGAGATCATCATCGTCAATGACGGTTCCACGGATCGGACGGGGGAGATCGCGGAGCGCTATGCCAGACAGTTTCCGGATATCGTGACGGTGGTGCACAAGGAGAACGGGGGGCATGGCTCCGGCGTCAATACCGGGCTCGCGCTTGCCTCGGGAATGTACTTTAAGGTTGTGGATTCCGATGACTGGCTGGAGAAGGATGCTTATCTGGAGCTCCTGAAAAATATCGGAAGGTGGTGCGAGGCGGGATCTGGCCCTGATCTGGTGGTCTGCAACTATACATACAATCATCTGGATGAAGGAACGGAAAAGACGATTCATTACAAAAATGTTTTTCCTGTGGGAAAAGTGTGCACCTGGGATCAGATCGGCATGTTCCGCCCCTCCCAGTATCTGGTGATGCACGCGCTTGTCTACCGCACGGATATCCTGAGAAAGTCAGGAGTCGTTCTGCCCGAACATACTTTTTATGTGGACAATCTCTTTGCGTACTGCCCGCTGCCCTGTGTGGAGTCGATCTGCTATCTGGATATCGATCTGTACCAGTATTATCTGGGCAGGGAGGACCAGTCAGTGAATGAGAAGGTGTTGATCGCGCGGATCGAACAGCAGATCAGGGTGACAAAGATGGTGGCGGAGAGCGTGGATCTGAACGCGGTGCGGAGGAGATATCCGAAGCTGGCAAATTATATGTGCCGCAATATCTCGATCATGATGGCGATCTCTTCGATCCATCTGCTGCTCCGGGGGGATGAGCGGGCGAGAACGAGGCATTTTGAGCTCTGGTCGGACATCAAGAGGAGCGATCCGGGACTATACTATCGGCTGCGCTATACGAAACTCAGTGGATTTACTAATCTTCCGGGAAAGCTGGGAAAGCTTGCGACGGTGGGCGGCTACCGCCTGGCGAGGAAGATCTACCAGTTCCAATAGGAAGGATCTGAAGGGAAGGAGAGTTTGGTATGGCACATATGTATATAGCCCTTGTGGACACGCCGGGATTTTTTGCGGCGCTGATCCGGCGGTTTTTGAGACAGCGGTATATTCATGTCGTGATCGCGCAGGACGCGGAATTGACGGAGGCGTACAGCGTGGGGAGGCGCGATCCGGCGGTCCCTGTCTTTGCAGGGTTTGAGAAGGAGGACAGGGAGCGCATCTTACGTGCATTTCCTGCGGCGTATTACCGCGTCTGCGAACTGGAATGCACAGAGGCGCAGAAAAAAGGGGTCATGAGGCGGCTGCAGGAGGATTATCAGAGAAGGTTTCACATTCACTATGCAGTGCTGGGGCTGCCGTTTATTCTGATGAACGTCCCGTTTTTCATCAGGGATCAGTATACCTGTTCGTCCTATATAGCGAGGGTTCTGCAGGAAAACGGGATCCAGATCGCAGAGAAGCATTTTTCGCTTGTGACGCCGAGGGATTTTTATGAGTACGGGAAGCTGCGCGTGATATTTGAGGGGAAGCTGTCTGAAATGGCAGGCGGGAATCCATGCCGCAAAACGGAATGCCATAAGCTGGAGGGAGTCACTGCTTATGAATAGGAAAAAGATCCGTGAGCTGATCATTAATGCGGGTATTTTTGCGGTGATCATGGCATTGACATTCTGGAGCGTTTTTCGCGGGCAGGATCTTGCGGAGATCTTGGATGCGGTCAGGCAGATGCCGGGGGTGTACCTTGCGGCATCTGTCTTTCTCGCTGTCTTTTTTGTGGCTGGGGAGGGCTGTATGATCTGGTATCTGCTCAGGGGGATCGGGGAGCGGACGACGCTGCCGCGCTGCGTCTCATATTCGTTCATCGGTTTTTTCTTCTCGGGGATCACGCCCTCCGCGACCGGAGGCCAGCCGATGCAGTTATATTATATGAAGCGCGATGGCAATTCGCTGTCGGCGGCTTCCGTCGTCCTGATGACGGTCGCTGTCATCTATAAACTGGTGCTCGTGCTGATCGGGATCGGGATCCTGCTGTTCTGGGGCGCACCGCTGAGACAGCACCTGCAGGCATATTATGGACTCTATTTTCTGGGATTGTCTCTCAATATTGTGCTGGTAGTCATTCTGACCATGGTCATGTTTTCGCAGAAAACGATCAGAACGTGCTTTTATCGGATCGAGTATCTCATGGTGTGTCTGCGTTTGTGGAGACGGTCGGAGGCGCGTACAGAGAAGATGGAGCAGTTTCTGGCGGGTTATCAGCAGACTGTTGTATTTTTAAAGGGTCACAAGCGCCTGATCGGAATGACGGTCGCCGGGACTTTTCTGCAGCGTTTCAGTGTGTTTGTGATGACGTATGTGGTGTACCGCGGGCTGGGGCTTTCCGGTGCGGCGATGTCCGACGTGGTGCTGGTGCAGGCGGCGGTCTACATCGCGGTGGACATGCTTCCGGTTCCGGGTGCGCAGGGGATCACGGAGGCGATGTACCGCAGTGTGTTCCGCGATATATTTGTGGGGAAATATCTGGTGGTGTCGGTGTGCATCACGCGGGGTGTCAGCTTTTATCTGATGCTGCTGGTCGGATTCGCGGTATTTTGTGGAGTTCGAAAGAAATTCGTAAGAATTGGGCAATAGTTTTGCAAAAATACACTGCTATAATGGTTTTAGAAATCAGAGAGGAGGCAGTGAATATGCCAAAGAAGATTGATCGATCAGAAAATATCGTACAGACCAATCAGCTCACCAAGGTCATTGACGGCAGGGAGCTTGTCAGGGAGGTCAATATCCATGTGAAAAAGGGAGAGATCTACGGATTTCTCGGGCCGAACGGCGCGGGCAAGACGACGGTGATGAAGATGCTCACCAACCTCTGGAAGCCGACGTCCGGGACGGTGGAGCTGTTCGGGGAGACATTGACGCCGACCTCGTATGAGGTGTTGAAGCGCATGGGGAGTATCATCGAGTTTCCGTGTTTTTACGAGCACATGAGCGGGCGGGAGAATCTGCAGTTACACTGCGAGTACATGGGCTATTATGTGCCTGACAGTGTGAATCATGCCCTGGAGATGCTCGGACTGCTGGATGCGGGAGACCAGGCGGTGAAGCGGTATTCTCTGGGGATGAAGCAGCGTCTCGGAATTGCCCGCGCGATCCTGTGCAGGCCGGAGCTTCTGGTGCTTGATGAACCGACGAACGGGCTGGATCCGGCGGGGATGAAGCAGATTCGGGATCTGTTCCGGATGCTGTGCATGGAATATGGGATCACGATCATCATTTCCAGCCATATTCTCTCAGAAGTGGAGAGTATCGCGGATACGATCGGTGTGATCGATCACGGAAGGATGATGAAAGAGATCTCCATGCAGGAGATCACCGAGATGAACACCGCGTACATCGAGATCGTGGTGGAGGACACGAAAAAGGCGGCGTATGTCCTGGCGGATAAAATGGGGCTGAAGAACTTTAAGGTTGCTGACGGGCATACGATCCGCGTTTATGACGGGCAGGCGGGCACAAAGGAACTGTCCAGGGCGCTCGCATTGAATGATGTGGACATTGATTTTATCGGGAAACGGTCGGAGAGTCTGGAAGACTATTTCCTGAAGATAACGGGGGAGGGTGTACGGTCATGATGAAGCTGATACGGTTGGAATGGAAGAAAAATAATATCTTAAAATATGTCAGGAACGCGGCGGTCATGACGGCGGTTCTTGCGCTTCTGATCCTGCCGATGGCGGGAGAACTGCAGTCGGAGGAGGTTGATGATGTATTTCTGCATGGAATGGGTATCGTGGGAACGATGGTGAAGCTTTTTGTCGAAGTCGTCTATATCGTTTTTACGGCGGTCATGCTTGCGTCCTTTATTGTGAGCGCTTATGCCAAAAAGACCATGCACCTGATGTTTTCTTATCCGATCAGGCGCAGGAAGATCCTGCTGTCACAGATGGCTGCGGTGTGGATCTTTAACATGGCCGGGATGATCACGAGCAAGCTGCTGATCTATGGCATTCTGCTGCTGTCAGGTCCTTTTCTGGGGATATCAACTGCGGATCTCCAGTTTGGATCGCTGTCTTTCTGGATCGATCTTCTGCTCCGCTCGGCGGCGATGGTGAGCATTGCCTACGTCACACTGCCGGTCGGTCTGAAGATGAAGTCCTCCAAGGCGACGATCGTGACGGCTGTGATCCTTGTCTGCTTCACGCATGGAAATATAGGACCGGTCAGACTGACCGATAATATACTGTTTTTTGTGATATTGTTTGTGCTTTCGGCAGCGTCGGTATACCTGTCCGTCTGCAATGTGGAGACGAAGGATCTGATATAGGACTGCATTTGATCAGGCAGGGGAAATCCCCTGCCTGATCACGTCTGGCGAAAATGTATAGATTGTGGTAAGATAGAAGGCGGATGAGCGAAAGGAAATATGAACGATGAAGATACTTTTGGTTGAAGATGATACAGAGATCAGCGATATGCTGAAAAATTTTTTGATGACGGAAGATTATGAGGTCGTGACGGCATATGACGGGGAGAGTGCATGTGAGAAGTTTTTTGTAGACGAGTACAGTATCGTGTTACTGGATCTGATGATCCCCAAGATCAGCGGAATGGAGGTCATGAAGACGATCAGGGCGGCGAGCACGGTGCCGATCATGATCATCTCCGCAAAGGACACGGATTCGGACAAGGCATTGGGGCTCGGGCTCGGGGCGGACGACTATGTCACAAAGCCGTTTTCTGTCACGGAGGTGCTTGCCAGGATCAAGGCGAATATCCGGCGGAATACGCAGTATGCGGCGGGGGCTGCCACGGAGGAGGATATGATCACAAAAGGGGCGCTGACGCTCAATACAAGCGACTACTCCGTCATGAAGGATGGGGAGAAGATCGAGCTGACGGCAAAAGAATTCGAGATCCTGCATCTGCTCATGAAAAATCCGAAGAAGGTCTACACGAAAGAACAGATGTATTCCCTTGTGTGGAAGGACGCCTACATGGGAGACGAGAATGCGGTCAATGTCCACATCAGCAGACTGCGCAACAAGATCGAGGACAATCCGCGCGATCCAAAGTATGTCGTTACCGTGTGGGGGATCGGCTACAAACTGGGGGATCTGGAATGAACAGGGGAACACGGGCAAAACTGAGAGAGATCACGGACAAACTGTCGGATATACTGGAAAATGACAGCGAGGAACAAGTCATGGTCTTTACGGAGGACAAGATATTGATGGATCTGTGCGGACAGATCAATCTGCTGTTGTTGGACAGACAGAAAATGAAGGCGGATTTCAGAAAGCAGGAGATCGCCTCCAAGAAGATGCTCGCGAACATCTCGCACGATATCAAGACGCCGCTGACGGTCATACTCGGATATCTGGAGATTATGCGTTTAAGAGAACCTCAGAATGAGGGGCACGGGGATGAGACACTCGAGAAGGTGGAGGCGAAGGCAAAGCAGGTGATGGAGCTGATCGACCAGTTTTTTACGCTGGCAAAGCTGGAAGCGGGCGACAAGAAGATCGAGATGGCGAAGATCGATATCTGTGAACTGTGCAGGGAGAATATTCTTGGTTTCTATGAACTTCTGATCCAGAAGGACTTCGAAGTGGAGATCGCTATTCCGGAGCAGCCTGTTTTTATCATGGGCGATGTGGATGCGGTCAACCGGATCCTGAGCAATCTTGTGTCGAATGTCATACGATACGGCAGTGACGGAAAGTATATAGGTCTTTTTCTGCGGGAGGAGCGCGATCATGTCTTTGTGGATGTCGTGGACAGGGGAAAAGGGATCGAAAAACAGTTCGCCGCCAGTGTGTTTGAGAGACTTTACACGATGGAGGATTCCCGCAGCCGCAGCATACAGGGAAACGGCCTGGGGCTCACCATCGCGAAGAGTCTCGCAAACCAGATGGGCGGCGATGTTACGCTCGCAAGCAGGCCCGGTGTGCGGACAGTGTTTACTGTACAGTTTTTAAGGACATGTTTATAAGAAGTGTTTATGATGGCATTTTGCAGTGAAGGTGTCCCTGGAATTCATGGAAGAGGCTCTCTTCTTTCCTGGTCATGAACAGGGTGAGTTCATCGCCGTGGAAGGACAACTGGAACTGCACACAGCCGACATACGCGTCGATGATGTGTACCCTGATGAGCAATGTACCGTCAAATAGCCATGCGCCGCTTGCGGCATAGCGCAGGTCATAGATCGGGAAAATGCCGGTCTGCATCTTGCCAATGCCAAAGTGGATATCATAAACTGCATGTTCGTGGGTGAAGGACAGCGTGCCGTCATCTTCGCTGATGCGGACGCTGAAATCCTGAAAAACGGAATCTGCTGTCTGCACCTGAAATAACCTGCCATTGATGCGGGAAAAGATTTCCGGCGGGACAGTGCTTTCCAGGGGGGCTAGGGTAAGGGAGGCGAGCGTATCGTGAAGTCTTTGTTCTGCCGCCGGGTTATGGGGGAGTGCATCTTCCTGTAAATACGGAAGGATCTCTTCATACAGCGCATCGTAGATCTGCTGGTTGCCGCCCTGTATGCTCTGCGTATCCGCGGTCGTCACGCAGATGAGGTCGTAGTCGGGCAGAAAGATGATGAGCTGTCCGCCCATTCCGTAGCAGGTAAAACCATTCCGCTCATTGCGCCAGAACTGCAGACCGTATCCCTGTGCCTCGCTCGGCAGAGGGCCTGTCACGCAGGTGGCAGTCAGGGGAGATACGGCAAGATCGATATAGGAGGATGACAGGAGCTGTTCTCCAAGGACATGCCCTCTGTGCGCGATCAGATAACCGAATCTCATCAGATCGGAAGGAAGCGCGACCAGACCGCTGCCGCCCATCGATATTCCAAAGGGATCTTTGAGCATATAGGATCTTTCTGAAAAGCCAAGGATGTGCAGTTTTTCTTTTAAATAATCAAGCATGCACCGGCCAGACAGCTTTTCCACGAGAGCACAGAGCGTGTGCGCGGCAGACGTGTCATAGTGAAATACTGTCCCCGGAGCGTGCGTGGGCGGAGTGGTAAAGAAGCTTGCCACCCAGTCTGATGCCATGTCGAGCTTGTATGTGGTGGATGCGTGGCAGGAGCGCATCATCAGCATGTCTTTGATGGTCATCTGGGCGATCCATGGGTGTATGTTCTCTTTGGCGGGCAGCTTTTCCGGAAAATACGCGATGATGGGGGCATCTAATGAAAGTTTTCCTTCATCAGCGAGCAGTCCGACTGCGATGGAGGTAAAGCTCTTGCTGATGGAAAACATGCGGTGCAGGCTGTCCGCTGTGCAGGGAGCATAGTAGCCCTCAAAGACAAGCTTGTCATGGCGCATGAGAAGAAGGCTGTGCATGGGGATCTGGCGTCTTTGCAGCCTTTTGATCATATGGACGATACATTCACTGGGAATGCCGGTTTCCTCTGGTGTGGATCTTTCAAAGGTAAGCATAAGTTGTCTCCTTTCAGAATGGTGCATAGTGCTGTGTTTTTATGCACACGGGCGTCCAGAGGAAATATGCCAGCATGCGCTGACGGACGCCCGGCGCGAGAGTAGGGGAAGATGGTTCTTCCCTGCTCGATGAGTATGTGTTCTGACCAGGTTTGTGGGTATCTGCTTTCTTGTCCAGTATAATCTATTTTGGGACGATACTCAATCGTTTTTTCGTATTGCCTGGCAACTGTTCAGGACAGGTGCTGCAATTCGCGGCATGCAATTTTTTGTTACTATTCACAGCCGATTTTGATAACCAAACGATATTCTATATAGCGCATCCTGTAAGGTGCGCTATAAATTT
>VSNO01000184.1 GCA_009774375.1 Lachnospiraceae bacterium | reverse complement strand
TTGTTATTTTTTTGGCATATTGCATATGAAACGTGCATGGCTGAAGGAAAGGGACATTTGGAGGTTAGGGATCGTGGATGATAAGATTATATCGCAGGCTGTTGTTTCCAGGCTTCCCAGGTATTACAGATATCTGGGAGATTTGAAGGATAGTGGCGTCGAGAGGATATCATCTCAGGATTTGAGCAAACTGATGAAGGTCACTGCGTCGCAGATCCGGCAGGACTTTAACAATTTTGGCGGTTTTGGACAGCAGGGGTACGGCTACAATGTGGAATATTTGTACGAAGAGATCGCGAAGATCCTGGGATTGAACAAGTCCTACAACCTGATCATCGTAGGCGCGGGAAACCTGGGACAGGCGCTTGCCAAGTATGTGAACTTCGAGCGCAGAGGCTTCATGGTAAAAGGGATCTTTGATAAAGATCCGGAACTGTACGGCAAGGAGCTCAGGGGGATCGCGGTGCAGCCGGTGGAGAAGATCGAACGGTTTATCAGGGAGAATGATATTGATATCGCAGTGCTCACGATTCCAAAGGACGGTGCGGTCAGGACAGCAGAGCTGCTTGCCAGATGCAATATTAAGGCGATCTGGAATTTTGCGCATGTAGATCTGAATGTGCCGGAGAGTATCGTTGTCGAGAATGTACATCTCTCGGACAGCCTTATGAAGCTGTCGTATGGGATCGCGAACCAATAAGGCTTGCGGCAGGGGACACGGCAGGGGGATGCCCGGAGGTAAATGGGGGGTATGGATATGGAACAGGAGGACGAGGTCTTTCGGGAGGCATTGATCGGAAAAAAGATTCCGGTCCTGACGCTGGATAACCAGTGGCACAGGCTATTTACGCAGACGGGGGCGAACGAGGAGATCCAGCGGCTTGAGGATGCTCTCAACGAGATCCTGAAGCGGCAGGGCAAGCTCAACACCGAGTTAAAGAGTCTGTCTGCGTTCAAGAAGAAGCTGATGCAGGAGATCGTGTCGATCATGGAGCTTCCGGACAGCACGGCGAAGGAAAAGAAAATGTCGGAGAACAAGCGCATGATCGAGGAATCCAACCAGAAGATGGAGGATTACAACGATGAGCTGATGGATATACCCAGGCAGATCGACGAGGCGAATTTTGCGCTGATGCTGGCTTCGATGCGCCTGTGCTACAGCAGGATACAGCAGAATGTCAGGGAGATCGATGAGATCAATCAGTGGGTGTCTGACTTCAAGGTACAGCTCAAGAAAAAGATCATCCAGAAGCAGCAGAAGGAGATCTGGAATGATGAGATGTACAATTATATGCACTCGATCTTCGGACCGGATGTGATCGATATGTTCGATATGAAATATAACCCTCAGAATGTACTGAATAAGGCAAAAGATCTGGTATCTGAGAAAACTCCAAAGCAGGAATAACTGTTTTGGAGTTTTTTTTCACAGGTGGATGTGGTATACTGTATATCATAATTGAGGAAAGGCTGGTAATGCTTATGGAATATGTGCTGACAGCGGCGGAAATGAAAGCCTGTGACAAGGCGGCGACCGAGGAGTACGGCATCGGGGCGGCTGTGCTGATGGAGCGCGCCGCGCTGCAGACGGTCAGTGTGATCCTGGACAGATACGGCCCGGATATCTACGTGGGCGTTATGGCGGGAAGCGGCAACAATGGCGGTGACGGGATCGCTGTCGCGCGGATCCTCAATGAGCGGGGGATACGTGCCGAGATCAATATGGTCGGGGATCTGTCCAGACTGTCGCCTCTGGCCGCCGCCCAGCTTGAAACGGCACAGAGACTGAACATTCCGATTCATTACGGTGTGGAACATACGCTGTACGATGTGATCGTAGATGCAATATTCGGTATCGGTATCACCCGGAATGTCGAGGGGGATCACCGCAGGGCTGTCGAGGCGGTGAACGCTTCCAGGGCGAAGGTGGTGGCGGTGGATATCCCGTCGGGGGTCAATACGGATGACGGGAGTATCATGGGATGTGCCGTGAAGGCGGACATCACGGTCACTTTTGCTTACAGAAAGCTGGGGCTGATGCTGTACCCTGGCGCTTCGTGCGCGGGCGAGGTGGTCTGTGCGCCGATCGGTATCCCGGGCGCAGTCACGGCGAACAAGAGATCAGGGGTCGTGACGTTTACAGATTGGGAAAAAGACCTGCATTTTCCGGGAAGAAGCCCGTCGGGCAACAAGGGATCGTTTGGCAAAGTTCTGCTGATCGCCGGGAGCAGAAATATGGGCGGCGCCTGTTTCCTGTCTGCCCTGAGCGCCTACCGCACAGGCGCCGGCATGGTGCGGATCTTCACTGCGTCGCAGAACCGGGAGAGTCTCTTAAAAAGGCTGCCGGAGGCAATCGTGGACGGTTATGATGACGAGATATACGATGAAGGGACAACGCTCACGCCGGCGGAGTCCGGTATGCTGGCCAGTGGTGTGGAGTGGGCGGATATCGTGGCTGTCGGTCCCGGGATCTCTGTGTCGGAAAAGGCACAGGCGATCCTGGCGGCGCTGCTGGCGCAGTGTGATAAGCCGATGGTCGTGGACGCCGATGCGCTGAATATCCTGTCACAGAATGCGGGGCTTTTAAAATATTTCGCGTATGGATACAGGAAAAATGACAGTGATGTCATATTCACGCCGCATCTCGGGGAATTTTCCAGGCTGATGAAGTGCCCGGTGGCGGAGATCAGGAAGGATATGCTGGCCAGCTGCAAGGCTTTCACCAGAAAGTATGATGTGTCCCTTGTGTGCAAGGATGCCAGGACGCTCGTCTCCAGGAGAGGAAAGCTGACATACCTGAATTCCAGCGGAAATGACGGCATGGCGACAGCCGGTTCGGGGGATGTGCTCACGGGGATCATCGCAGGGCTGCTGGCACAGGGCTACAGCGGGTTTGAGGCGGCAGTGATGGGGACCTATGCGCACGGTATTGCGGGGGACGCCGCCAGGGAGAGGACATCAGCCTACTATATCATGGCGCAGGATATCATCAAGTCGCTGAAGGATATAGAGAAGGAATAGAATAATAGTATTTTGGCAGGAGGGGACAGCATGAGACACTATGAAAGGGCCTGGGCGGAGATCGACCTTGACGCGCTGCAGTTCAATATAGAAAGTATCAAGAACAGCATCGACAAAGCTGCGAAGATCATAGCGGTGATCAAGACCGACGGTTATGGGCACGGAGCCATCCAGATCGCGCGGATACTGGAGGAGGAGGAACAGGTATGGGGATATGCGGTCGCCACCGCGGAGGAGGCTTTTTCACTGCGGGATGCCAGGATCCAAAAACCCATACTGATACTGGGATATACATTTCCGTACAGCTATGGGCAGATCATTGAGGAGGAAGTGCGCTCCACGGTATTCACCTATGAGACGGCAAAGGAGTTGTCAGATCTTGCCGTGACAGCGGGCAAAGACTGCAGGATACATATCAAGATCGACACGGGCATGACCAGGATCGGCATTCACCCCGATGATGAGGGCATGGCGCTGATCAGAAAGATCTCAGGGCTTCCCGGGCTGCAGATCGAAGGGATCTTTACGCATTTTGCGACGGCGGATGAGGCTGACAGGACAAAGACCTATCACCAGATGACGCTTTTTAAGGAGTATGCCGACCGGGTCGATGATGAGCTGGGGATCCGGATCCCGATGAGACACTGTTCAAACAGCGCGGGGATCGCGGGGATCCCGGAGGCAAATATGGACGCGGTGCGGGCGGGGATCATCCTGTATGGACTGTGGCCGTCCGATGAGGTGAAGGCTGACGGCAGGATACAGCTCAGACCGATGCTTTCCCTGAAATCGAGGGTTGTGTATGTCAAGATGGTTCCCCGGGGGCAGGAGATCAGCTACGGTGGTACCTATACGACGACGCGGGACACGCGGGTCGCAACGATCTGCATCGGCTATGGCGACGGATATCCGAGAAGCCTTTCCAACTGCGGGCATGTGCTTGTCAAAGGGCAGCGGGCGCCGATACTCGGGCGTGTGTGCATGGACCAGTTCATGGTCGACGTCACCGACATTGAGCAGCCGGTGCGCGTGGGGGAACAGGTGACGCTGATCGGAAGGGACGGCGGTGCCTGTATCACGATGGAGGAGCTGGGGGCGCTGTCGGGCAGGTTCAACTATGAGCTTGCCTGTGATATCGGAAAGCGCATACCGCGGATCTACAGGATGGACGACACACTGATCTATGAATGGGGTTGAAAAAGTGTCTCAAAAATCTGCATCATGATTGTATAAAATTTTCTCCGCTGGAAAAAATAGTAGCATACAGGATTGATTTTATCTGACAGGAGTGTATGGCTATGAAAAGAGGAGATATTTACTATGCAGATCTGAGGCCGGTGGTGGGCTCGGAGCAGGGAGGAGTCAGGCCGGTGCTGATCATCCAGAACGATGTGGGGAACAAGCACAGTCCAACGGTGATCTGTGCGGCGATCACATCCAAGATGAACAAGGCGAACCTGCCGACGCACATCGCGCTGAATGCGGGAAATTACGATATGGTGAAGGACTCCGTGATACTGCTGGAGCAGCTGAGAACGATCGATAAGAAACGTCTGAAGGATAAGGTATGTCATCTGGACTCTCCGATCATGCAGAGAGTGAACAGAGCCTTGCAAATCAGTCTTGAGCTTGATACATAAGGCTTGCAAGGTTTAGATATTGACGTTTTTCTATAGTAATGTTATATTAGAGAGGTATAGCCCGCAGGATTGTGGGTTATGCCTTTGTTGTCTCGCATTCATGTATTAAGAGATTCACTCAGAAGAGTAAAGGAGAGAAGTAAGAGATGGACGATGGAGGGGCTTCGGCCTGTAGTATGATATTGTTTTTGGTGCTGCTCTTTATCGAGGCGGTCCTTGTTGGTTTTAACAAGGCCATAAGCCTCATGAATGAGAAGGAGATCGAGCGCAGGGCGGAGGAGGAGAAGGACAGAAGATCCATTTTGCTGAGCCGGATCGTCGAGCGGGCTACGATCTATGTCAATTCCATTCAGATGATAACGACGCTGATCGAACTGGTGATGGGATTTTTTTTCCTTCCAAGATGGTCAGTCCTGTTTCGGACAGGGCTTGCAAAGGTATCCTTTCTGCAGGGGGCCGATGATGTGGTGCTGGGCTGGACAGGACTGATCCTTGCAGCGTTTCTGCTCATGTATGTGCTGTTGACGTTCGGGATCCTGTTGCCGAAGAAGATCGCGCAGAAATATCCGGACGCGTGGGCATACTGTTTTATACGCTATATACAGCTTCTGCGGACGGTGCTTTTCCCGCTGACGAAGATCGTCGCGGTGTCTGCCAACGGCCTGCTGTGGATCTTTGGCCTGCGGAATACGGATGAGCAGACGGATGTGACGGAAGAGGAGATCATCTCGATGGTCAATGAGGGACATGAGCTCGGCGTGCTCGAGGCCGGTGAGGTGGAGATGATCACAAATATCTTTGAGTTTGGGGACAAGGAAGCGAGCGACATCATGACGCACCGCAATCATATCATGGCGCTGGACAGCACGACACCGTTCAAGGAAGCGCTCGCCTTTATGCTCAGGGAGAGCAACAGCAGATATCCGGTCTTCGAGGAGAATCTCGATCATGTGATCGGTGTGCTGTATCTCAAGGATGCGATGAGGATACATACCTCTGACGAGGAACTCAACCAGCCGATCGGCACGGTGGATGGGCTTGTCAGGGAGGCTGTGTTCGTGCCGGAGACCAAGAATATCGACGACCTGTTCCGGAGCATGCAGTCGCAGAAGAACCAGATGGTGATCGTGATGGACGAGTACGGACAGACGTCCGGTCTTGTTACCATGGAGGATATCCTGGAGGAGATCGTGGGAAATATCATGGACGAGTACGATCCCGAGGAAAACTATATTGAGGAAAAGGGCGAGAATGAGTATGTCATCGAGGGAATGACGAGACTCAATGATCTGGAGGAGCGCTTTGACATCTCCTTTGGCGAGACGGAGTTCGAGACGCTCAATGGATATCTGATTTCCAAGCTGGACAGGATACCGGATGAGGATGAAAATTCTGAAGTGGAGATCGGCGGATATTCATTTAAGATTGTAAAAGTGGAGAAAAATGTGATACAATCAGTACTGGTGAGGAAAATAGAACGGGAACAGCAGCCGGAATCAGAACAGGAGGAAGGCGTCCCGGAAGACCAGTGAAAAAATAAATCGTTAGGGATAAAGGAGAGACAGATATGTCAGGACATTCAAAATTTGCGAACATTAAGCACAAAAAAGAGAAGAACGACGCGGCAAAAGGAAAGATCTTCACGATCATCGGACGCGAGATCGCGGTCGCGGTAAAGGAGGGAGGACCCGACCCGGCGAACAATTTCAAGCTCGCGCAGGTGATCGCCAAGGCGAAGGCAAACAATATGCCGAATGACACGATCGACCGCGGGATCAAGAAGGCGGCAGGGGACGGCAATGCAGTAAATTATGAACATGTTACATATGAGGGTTATGGGCCGAGCGGGATCGCGATCATCGTCGAGGCGCTGACGGACAATAAGAACAGGACGGCGGCAAATGTCAGAAGCGCGTTCACCAAGGGAAACGGGAGCATCGGCACGCAGGGCTGTGTCTCCTTCATGTTTGACGAGAAGGGACAGATCATCATCGATAAGGAAGAGTGCAGTATGGGCGCTGACGATCTGATGATGCTGGCGCTGGACGCAGGTGCGGAGGACTTTTCGGAGGAGGACGACAGCTACGAGATCCTGACTGCGCCGGAGGATTTTGATGTGGTGTACAAGGCGCTGCAGGACAATCAGATCGAGATGGCGAGCGCGGAGGTAACGATGATCCCGCAGAACTATGTCACACTCACTGACGAGAATGCTGTCAAGAATTTGAACAGGACGCTCGATATGCTCGATGAGGACGATGATGTGCAGGCAGTATATCACAACTGGGATGAGTAGGGATGGTGACCATACAGGACAAAAATTTTTCCCTGTCAAAGATCTGCGATTCCGGCCAGTGTTTCAGAATGGAGATGTGCAGTGACGACCGGTATCGTCTGGTCGCCTTTGACAGATATCTTGAGATGGCGCAGGCAGGGGACCGCATCACGTTTGACTGCACACAGGAGGAGTTTGACCATGTGTGGAGAGATTATTTTGACCTGGAGACGGATTATGCCGCGGTCATAGCCCGTGTGGACAGAGAGGATGCGTATCTGGTGTCGGCGGCAGAATATGGAAGAGGGATCAGGATCCTGAACCAGGATCTGTGGGAGATGATCATTTCCTTCATCATATCCCAGCAGAATCATATCGCGAGGATCCGCAGATGTATCGGGACACTGTGCAGGAGGTACGGCGAGAGAAAGCTTTCCCTGCAGGGGAGGGAATATTACTGTTTTCCGACGCCGGAGACACTGGCCGGTGCTTCGCTGGAGGATCTGAATGCCTGCGGCCTGGGGTACAGGGGCAGATATATCCTCCAGACTGCCGACAGGATCTGCCATGGTGACCCGGATCTGTCAGTGCTCCGGCGGATGGACTATGATGCGGCAAAGAGGGAGCTTTTGAAACTGTACGGTGTTGGTGTCAAGGTCGCCGACTGCGTGTGTCTGTTTGCACTGCACCAGACAGAGGCGTTTCCGAGAGACACACACATCAATAAAGTGATGGCGGCGCAGTATCCGGACGGGTTCCCTTTTGACCGGTATGGAAGGGACAGCGGGATCCTGCAGCAGTACATATTTTATTATGATCTGGAAAAAAATAAATAAAAATAAATAATATTAAAAAAAACTATTGACGTGTGTCGATTTTGTGTTATAATCGAAATGTGCAATTAAGTATACCCGAACAGTCTGGCACACAATAATAGAGGCTGGAGGGAGGTTAGGTGTGATAGCATGTCA
>VSNO01000183.1 GCA_009774375.1 Lachnospiraceae bacterium | reverse complement strand
ACACTAACCGGAGGGGAAATAGCATTGCACTCCTCATTTATGGATATTGTCAGCTATATTAGAAAAAAGGGATTAAGTTTAGTATTGATGAGCAATGTTAGTCTATTTTCAGAAAGTATGATAAAGGAGTTAGCTAAACTGCATATTAATTCCGTATCTACAACATTATTTTCGATGGATAATCAGATAAATGATTCTATTACAAAATATACCAACTCTGCTGAAACTGTTTTAAAAAATGTTCTACTCCTTAAAAAGTATGGTATTAAAGTTGATATCAAAGTTCCAATAATGAAAAAAAATTATGAAGGATATAGCAAAATAGCATACTTTTGTAAAAATAATAACATACCTATTAATTATTCCGTAGCAATTACGAAAAGAACAAACGGAGATGAAAAACCATTAGAGTTTGGATTATGTCAGGAAGAATTAAATAAATTTATCAACAAAAATGACCCAAGTTCTAAACATAATTGCAAAGAATATGAAAAAGAGGAATATTTATGCAAAGCAGTTGGCAGAAGTATGTCTATCGATGTACACGGAAATGTTTATCAATGTAATTATTTTCTATATTTATACGGTAATATTTTCAGTAACTCATTATTTGACATATGGTATAATTTACCGGAAAGAAAAAACCTAAAACAGATTAAGAAAAAAGACCTAAAGAAGTGTATTAAATGTGAAATGAATACGATTTGTACCAGATGTCCCGGATTAGCATACTCAGAAATTGGAAATATCTATGATTGTTCTAAATGGAGCAAAAAATTAGCAATTGCAAGAATCCAATAAACGTTAGTAAAACACTTGTGTTTAACTATACAAATTAATTTTATAGAAGGGGGGGAGAATTGCTTATGTATACCAAGCCTGAAATTATAAAAATAATACCTGCAAATGTACAACAATTATCATTAAATAATTGTGAACCATGCAGGGGCAAGTAAAAGCAGAACTACTCTATAATACAGCAACTTTGCCATAGACTAGTGCCGCTAAGGTACTGGTCTATGCTAATTACAATACAATTTATTTCAAATAAATTGGCAAAGATATATATTTTACTTATATCCGCTTCAAACCAATTCGACTTCCATTTATGATAATGCTTATATACAGCATAAGGAGACCACCAGTTGAAATGAAAAACAACCAAAACTACATATCCCGATTCCTGCAGATGGACAGGCGAAACACTCTGCTCACGCTGTGCCTGAAAACCGTAAGCGCACTGCTTCTGAGTGCAGAGACCCTGATCATCGCGAAGCTGATCGACCATATCATCAGCGGCATTGCCGTCAGCCAGGGCAGGGCGATCCTCTGTGACACGGTCCTGCTGGCGCTCTTCTGGCTTGTGAAACGCGCAATTCTATTCATGGACGGGATCTTCCATGCGAGATTAAAACGCACGGTCCACGCAAAACTTCCATCTTATATACTGGAGAAAAAAGCAGCCCTGCCGTATCTGATCCTGGAGAACCAGGAGAACCAGGAACTGATCCGCAGGATCAGCTCCGACACCGCAGCGAAATTCTGCTCGTACTTCGAGAACATCGTCTCCCTCATGGAGATCGCAATACAGCTTCTGGGACTGCTGGTGCTGGTCGCCGTGCGGAATGCGTTATTCAGCGGTCTGCTGCTGCTTGTCCTAATACCCTATATCATCTATTCCATTCGAAACGGTCAGAGCAGCTACGAGGCGTATGAGGCGTCCGAAGAGCTGTTTCGAAGGGCGGACTACTATCAGGATGTGATGAAGGACAGAAAATATGTCGAAGAGCGGACGCTGTTTCAGTACGGTGATTTTTTTCAGGAGCGATGGGCAAAAAAGTCGCGCGAGGCGATCCGCATAGAGACCCGGGCTAATTTCGCCATATTTTCCAAGGCAGGCGCGATCAATATTTTTTCCACGATCGTTATCGGAGTGCTGTCCGGACTGCTGATGCTGACGGTTGTCAGGGGCCAATCCACCGTCGGCTTTTTTATCGCCGTCATGAAGAGCTTCATCAATTTTATTGACACCGTATCTTCCAGATTCGCCGGCAGGATGAGTACCTGCGAAAAAGGCATACTGTATCTGCAGGATATCAGGCGTTTTGAACAGCTGGAAGAGGAAACGGCATCCATCCAGGACACAGACACCCCCGATGTGGTAGAGACGATCGAATTTTGTCATGTGACATTTTCCTACCCGCAGAGCACCCGTAAAATATTTGACGACCTGTCCTTTAAGCTGACCCGAAACCGCCAGTATGCGCTGGTGGGTGAAAACGGTGCGGGCAAAAGCACGCTGCTGAAGCTGATCATGGGATTTTACGAGGACTACACCGGCCAGATCCTAATCAATGGCAGAGAGATCAGGAGCATCCCGCGCGAGACACTCCGCAGGCTGTATTCCTTTGTCCCGCAGGAGATCACCAGATATGAGATACGCTTAAATGAATATCTGAAAAATAACGACAGGACCAGGATCCATGATATATTCACAACACTGGGCATCCATGATATATCCACAACGACGGATCCCTTTCCACTGCTGGGGAAGATCGAGGATGAGGGCCGGGATCTGTCCGGCGGACAGTGGCAGCTGCTGGCGGTCGCAAGGGCGATCCTGGACGAGCGGGCAGTCTACGTCCTGGACGAGCCGACCGCGGCGATAGACCCGATCCGGGAAGCCAGGCTGTACCAGCTGTTTCAAAAGATGATGGGATCCAGATTTGCGATCCTGGTGACGCACCGGCTCGGAGCCGCAAAAATGGCTGACGAGATCATCGTACTGAAGGACGGCAGAATCCAGGAGCGCGGAAGCCATGACGAGCTGATGGCGCAAAACGGGATCTATCAGTCGATGTACGATACACAGAGAAAGTGGTATGAGACATGAGACAGAATATCATCGCAAAAGCGTTCAAGGAATTATTTGCCGCATCCAGGACCATGTTCCTGTTAAGTTATGGCTTTACACTGCTGCAGGGCTTGTCCAGAGTGCTTCCCATCGTGACCCTGCAGCTGCTCTTTGACCAGATCCCAGCTGTCGCACAGACAGGAAACCTCACCGGGATCCTATGGTTTCTTCTGGCTTTTGCAGGCGCCAGGATACTGTGCCATATCATTGACTTCGCGGTCAATTATCTGTACGAAACGTACAACCTGATCGCCGGCTATGGCATGAACCGCAACGTAAACCGCAAAGTATATACCGCTAAGGGAATCGAGTTCGAGAAGACAGATTTCCTGGAAAAAGTGAACAAAGCCTACAGGGGCACCAAAAGCATCCGGAAATTCATCGACACATGGATGCTGATCCTGCTGCTGTATCTGCCAGAGATGACAGTGATCCTGCTCTATCTGTACAGGGCGCATCCCTGTCTGCCTCTTGTGTTTATCCTGCTGCTGTTTCCCTCCGCCATCGTGTTGAGACTGCAGGAAAGAGAATTTTCCGCACAGGAGGAACAGGCCGCAAACCTCCAGAGAAAGATTGACATTTATGACAGGTCCGCTTTTGGCATCAGAAGCGTGATCGAGACGAAAGTGATCGGGTATGAGCAGCTGTTAGTCGGAAAGGCACACCAATGCATTGAGGACAAGTCCGGCCATGAATACAGATACCAGCAAAAGAAAAACAGCCTGGAAAACATCGAGAAAGCCATCATCGATCTCGGGCACATCGCAATCTTTGGCGTGCTTGTCTGGTGCACATACCGCCAGATAATCTCCGTAGGCGTTTTTGCCGCATTAGCCACTTCACTGGACGAACTGTTCGAGATGACGGAGAACATCCTGTCCGTCATTGCCGAAGGCGTGTCGGAGGAGCTGGAAAAAATACGAAATTATTTTAAGATCATAGAGGATATAGACTCCAGCGCTCCTGATTCCGATCAGCAATCCAAAGCGCCGGAATTGACACAGATCCCGTCAATCGATTTTGAGCAGGTAAGCTTCCGATATCCAAATGCATCGCACAACGCACTGGAAAATGTATCCTTTCATATCCGGAAAGGTGAGCACATCGCGATCGTGGGCGAAAATGGCTCCGGGAAATCAACAGTCATGAAACTGCTCTGCGGGATCTATACCTGTCATGACGGCTGTATCCGGATCGGTCAGAAGGACATCAAAAGCTGTAATATATCGTCTCTGTACCCCAAATTTACAGCAGTCTTCCAGAATTATGGCAGATATGCGATGACGGTAGACGAAAACATACAGCTGGCAGAAACTGCCGATCCACAAAAACTGGCGGCAGTGAAAGATCTGCAGGGACTCGAGTGCCTGCAGGAGCTTCCCGGTTCCGAGATCCTGTCCAGAGAATTCGGCGGAACCGACCTGTCCGGCGGGCAATGGCAGCGGATCGCCATAGCGCGGGCAAAGTACAGGGATGGCGATATCTATCTGTTAGACGAACCGACCGCCGCGATCGATCCCAACGAGGAAAAGAGACTGTATGACCTTTTCCAGACGATCACGGACGGAAAAACCGCAGTCATCGTCACTCACAGGATGAGCGCCGCAAGGCTGGCGGACAGGATCATGGTATTCAAAGCCGGCAGATTGTGCGGCTTTGGAACACACGGGGAGCTGCAGGAGCACTGCGGGGAATACCGCCGTCTGTGGTCCTCGCAGGCGGATATCTATATAAAATGAAGGAACACATCACGATACCAGGATGATCCGTTCATTCCCGCATCAGGGGATTTTCAATGGTTTCAACACGCACACCGCTCATACGCTCATGTACAACCTCCGGGGACGTCTCCGCCTTTCCCTTTTTAAAGATCATGATTTACAGTAAATAGATAAAATATCCCAGATATCCAAGCAGCAGCACGCCGCCCTCCGCACGGTTCAGGCTCTTCCCGCTGAAAGAGAAAACCCACAGCAGCACGCCCGCAGCCGCAGCCACCATGAAATCCACGATAAATTTACTCTCAAAAACGACTGGTGTGATCAGCGCGGATGTCCCTACCACAAAAAGGATATTGAAGATATTGCTTCCCACTATATTTCCGATCGCAATATCCGCACTGCCTTTTCTCGCTGCTGAAACAGATGTAAACAATTCCGGCAGGGATGTTCCCAGCGCCACGATCGTAAGCCCGATAAACCGCTCACTCAGCCCGATGATCCTTGCGAGTGCCGTCGCCGCATCCACAGTGACGCTGCTGCCGATCACAATGAGCGCAAGGCCGGCAACCGTGAACAAAAGCAGCATTGCCATACTTCTTTCTGCCGCTTCTCCCGCATCGTCCTCCGAATCCTTGTCGCCGCCCTTTTTTGCCATCTTGAAGAGATACAAAAGATACAGCAGGAAAACCACCCACAATCCGGCTCCTTCCAGTCTTGAGATCTCATTTCCCGCATATCCCATCCAGAGAAGGATTAACATGATCACGATCATAAAGGGCATTTCATATTTTATAGTCGATGATGCGACAGGAACCACCTTTTTTGTCAAAAATGCCGTGAGGCCTAAGATGACAAGGATATTCAGAATATTGCTTCCCGCCACGTTTCCGATGGTAATGCCCGCATTCCCCTTAAGCGCCGCCGAGATGCTTACCGCGGCCTCGGGGGCGCTTGTTCCCATCGCGACAATGGTCAGGCCGACTACAAGCTGCGGAATCCCAAACCTCGAAGCAATTCCTGACGAACCGTCCACAAAGAAATCCGCGCCCTTGATGAGCATCGCAAACCCTATGACCAATAAAAATATCTGTAATACCATCTCCATATCTCTAACCTCCAAATCTTTCACATGGGAACTGTTTACAGTTCCTTCACCATCCCGGCACTGCCCCTGCCCCAGACAACAGATATATTCGTTCCGGTCCCCGGCCGGCTCGTCAGGTTCACATCCGCATCTGTCAGGTTACAGATATGCTTTACGATCGCAAGCCCAAGCCCCGTGCCTCCAAGCTCCTTCGACCGGCTCTTATCCACCCGGTAAAAGCGTTCAAAAATCCGCTCCTGATGCTCCGGCGGAATGCCAATGCCGGTATCCTCCACCGAAAAGATAACCTGCTGCCCGTCTTTCTGCACTTTTACGGTCACCCTGCCGTCCGGTCTGTTATACCGGATGGCGTTCTCGATCAGGTTGTAGGCAAGCTCCTGCGCGAGTTCCTTTCCGATATGGACATCTGCCCTGTCCTCCCCCTCATACATGACATCAATACCATTTTTCGATGCCCCATAGGAGAGCATTTCCACGCTTTCCTTTGCAATCTCCGCCAGATTTACCACGTCAAGGATATCCTTTGCATTTCCCGCATCCAACTGCGAGAGCTTCAGAATGTCATTGATCAGGGTAAGCAGCCGCGCCGCGCTTTTGCGGATCTCCCCCGCAAAGCGTTTCATCTCCTTTTCGTCTACAAGCCCTGCCTCCATCAGCTCTGCGTAGCCGGATATCGCCGCAAGGGGTGTTTTCAGTTCATGGCTTACGTTGGCGGTAAATTCCTGCCTGATATTGGCGGCAGACAGGATTTCCTCATGCTGTAAGCGGATTTTTCTTGTAAAAGGGATCAGCTCCGGATAACTTTTCCCCTCATCAATGTGCTCCATATTCCCTGCCATCTCATCGATCGGCTTCACAATGGCAGAGGTAAGGTAATGCGACACCATCAGGCAGACGGCCGCAAGGAGCAGTGCCGTCGTCAGCACCATTGGCAGGGCGGACAAAAGGACGGCCACAACGCTGTGTGCCTCCCTTCCTACTCTGAGTATCTGCCCGTTATCCAGTTTTTTTGCATAATAAAATACGCTCTCCGACAGGGTATCCGACCTTCTGATCCCCATGCCGGTCCCGGAAGAGACCGCCTCCGCGATTTCCGGCCTGCCCAGATGGTTGGCAAGCGACTGTCCGTCCACCGTGGAATCAGACAGAACCCTGCCGCCCGCATCGATCAGTGTAATTCTTAAATTGTCTATCTTTCGCTCACAGGAGCCTCCATCCGTCAGTAAATCTGCCACAACCGCCAGGTCAGAAAAAACCTGTTTTTTTAACTGCGCATAGAACACCGCGGTCATGACGACCGTGGTGATCACAACGGAAAAAAGCGCGATGACGGTGAACTGTCCGTTTATTTTCTGCCTCATTCCATCTTATACCCCACATTCCTCACGGTAATGACCAGGCTGCCCGCTTCACCCAGCTTTTTGCGGAGTGTCCTGATATGCATGTCAATGGTCCTGCTTTCCCCCGCAAAATCCGTTCCCCATACCGTTTCCATAATGGTTTCCCTTGTCAGCACAATCCCCGGATTGGAAAGAAACAGCCAAAGCAGCTCATACTCCTTGAATGTCAGTTCCACGTTTTCCCCATCCACAAGGCATCCCCGTCTGTCCTGGTCCAGATATATATTTTTATATTTTAAAACCACGTCATCACTCGCCGGCCTGACGCGCCGCATGATCGCCCTGATCCGTGATATCAGCTCCATCACGCCAAACGGTTTTGTGATGTAGTCGTCAGCCCCCAGGTCAAGTCCCTTGACGGTATCGATCTCCGAATCTTTCGCTGTCACAAGTATGACGGGCAGTTCCTTCGTGTCATTATCCGCGCGGAGCCTCCTGAGTACGAACAGTCCGTCCTCCCCCGGTAGCATGACATCAAGCAGCAGCAAATCCGGCTTCATTTCCTGCATGCCCCTGTCGAAAGCCCCCGCGTCATCAAACGCGCGCACATCATATCCGTTTCCCTTGATGGCATAATATTCTATCTCCTGAATATTTTTATCATCTTCCAAAATATAGATTAGTGGCATAGCTTCAGCTTCCTTTCCCTGAAATTTTTAAATCACGCATCACTCAGTCTGCCACGGCTTAATAGTTCTGTAAATGGGAATTTATCGTTTTTCTTTTCCAAAATGCCTATACGACAATATACCTATTGGAATGAAATAAGCGC
>VSNO01000182.1 GCA_009774375.1 Lachnospiraceae bacterium | reverse complement strand
TATATATTCCATTAGTGGTATAATAAATAGGAACTGTAAAAATAACTCATGACAAGTTATTTCTAAATAGTTCCTAAACATCGAACAATATAAGGTTTAGATCGGTATGGAGGAATGAGATGGGGAGAATCATTGCAATAGCAAATCAAAAGGGCGGCGTCGGTAAGACTACGACTTCAATCAATTTGTCAGCATGCATTGCGGCAAAAGGAAAGAGGGTATTGGTCATAGATATCGATCCACAGGGAAACACTACAAGTGGATATGGTATCGAAAAAAATGAGTTGGAGAATACAATATATGAGTTGATATTAGGCGACTGTTCGATTGAAGATTGTATTTTAAAAGAGGTACTCCCAAATATTTCCATCCTACCATCAAATGTTAATTTAGCTGCAGCGGAGATTGAACTGATAGGCGTCGAGAAAAAAGAATTTATATTAAAAAATGAAGTGGACTGGGTAAAGGACAGGTATGATTTCATCATTATCGATTGTCCGCCATCTCTGAATCTGCTCACAGTGAATGCCATGACAACGGCGGATTCTGTGTTGGTTCCGATCCAGTGTGAATATTACGCATTGGAGGGATTGAGTCAGTTGATCCATACGGTAAATCTCGTAAAGGAGCGCTTGAATCCTGATCTGGATATGGACGGTGTAGTTTTTACAATGTATGATTCCCGTACAAATCTCTCCTCACAGGTTGTCGAAAATGTGAGAAGTCATTTGAGCCAGAAGATCTATAATACATTGATCCCAAGAAATATCAGGCTTGCGGAAGCGCCCAGTTATGGCAAACCGATCAATATGTATGATCCGAAGTCAGCAGGTTCGGAGAGTTATATGGCATTGGCTGATGAAGTGATTCAGAATAATATGTAGAAATGATTTCATTAAGGAGCTGTTATGGAATAACTTTTAATTTTGACGCAGTATAAATCCACACAGGCTAGGCGGAGGAATGAGGCGTACTGGACGTACGCCGATTGACGACAACGACGCATGTGTGGATTTAGGCAAGTCAAAATGAAAGTTTATTTCATAACAGATCCTAAGTTTACCAGAAGGAGAAAAAAATGGCACAAAGAGGATTGGGTAAAGGTCTTGATTCGCTGATACCTGCGTCGGGAAGCAGTGAGAGCAAAGAGGTAAAGCAGGCGGAAACGATGGTAAAGATCGCTAAGGTTGAGCCAAACAGGAATCAGCCCCGAAAAAATTTTGACGAAGATGCATTACAGGAACTGGCAGATTCGATCAAACAGTTTGGTCTGCTTCAACCGATACTTGTGCAGGACAGAAAAGGTTTCTATGAGATCATTGCTGGGGAGAGGAGATGGCGGGCGGCAAAACTCGCAGGTCTCAAAGAAGTTCCGGTCATTATCCGGAATTATACAAACCAGGAAATCGTCGAGATCTCTCTGATCGAGAATATCCAGAGAGAGGATCTGAACCCGATCGAGGAAGCACAGGCATACAAGAGACTTCTGGAGGAGTTTCATCTGAAACAGGACGAAGTGGCAGAGCGGGTTTCCAAGAGCAGGACAGCAGTGACGAACAGTATGCGTTTATTGAAGCTTTGTGATAGCGTCCAGCAGATGATCATTGACGATATGCTTTCGACTGGACATGCGCGTGCTTTGATTCCGATTGAGGATGTTGATCTTCAGTTGCAGCTTGCACAGCGGATATTTGATGAAAAATTGAGTGTTCGCGAAGTCGAGAAGATCGTCAAAGGGATATTAAAACCGGAGACGGATAAGCCAAAAAAGGAGGAGCCGCCTCAAAATATACAATACATTTATCAGGACATTGAAAATCGATTAAAGGAAAAACTTAGCAGAAAAGTTGAGATCACATCAAAAGGAAAAAACGGTACAGGTAAGATAGAAATTGAATTTTATTCTAATGATGATCTGGATCATCTGATCGAATCACTTTCAAATATCAATATATGACGGGAGAAACAAATGAACAACAATTTTTTAAACAGCCTGGGATTAGGAAATATCGATATAGGGTTTATCTTTTTGGGATTACTGGCGTTCAGCATTTTATTATTGATATTGATCATTGCAGCTTTTGTACAGATCAGTAAGTTTAAAAAGAAATACACAAGATTTATGCTGGGAAAAGACGGCGCAAACTTAGAGAAAGATATCATGACACTATATGAAGACAATAAGTACATGAAACTCAGCATTGATAAGAACAGAGAGGATATCAAGGAACTTTTCAAAAAACATGAGGCTGCATTTCAAAAGGTTGGGCTTGTCAAATATGATGCATTTACGGAAATGGGCGGAAAACTTAGTTTTGCACTGGCTTTGTTGGATGAAAAGAACAATGGATTTATCATTAATTCGGTGCATAGTTCGGACGGATGTTATTCTTACACAAAACGGGTGAAGGACGGGGATTCCCAGATCGCACTCAGCAATGAGGAAAAGGTGGCAGTGGAGCGTGCTGTCAACGGTAACACATCCGATAACATGTAAATGATATTTTGTTACTGCTCAGTTGTCTGTCAAAGGAGTGCCGGAGATGCCGCTGTCTATGTCTTTAATGAACAAATATTATGCCAGGACCGACAGGCATCACAGTAACAATCGTTATGATTCATAGAAAAAGAATGGGGGATTCTTGTATGAAATTAGTTACAGTTGAAGATTTAAGAGAAGGCGATATTATTGCCAATGATGTCCTGCTTGAAGATTATACAGTTGTATTGAGTAAAGGAACTGTGATCAAAGCGCCGTATATTGACAAGCTGCGCGAGATGGGAATCTTTACAGTATATGTTGAAGAGCCGAAAGAAGCTGCAAAATCACCGTCCGCACCGCAGAAACCGGCACCCAAAGCACCTGCGGTACCTGCACCGCAGAAACTGGCACCCAAGGCGCCCGCACCGCAGAAGCCGATGGCCAAAGCGCCGTCTGCACCGCAGAAACCAGCGCCTCAGGCAGTAAAAACGCCAGTTCAGCCCAAAGTGCCGGCCGATCCGAAAGAAAAACCCGTCGCACCAGCGCCCAGAAAACAGATTTCGATGGAAAAGGTAACCATACTGCGCGATGATGTGGAGGAGCAGGTCAAAAATAAGATTAAGGACATTCTGGAGATGCATGTCTACCAGCAGACAGAGGGGCTGGAAAAGATCGCGGAGACTGCGCAGAATATCATAACAGATATTCTTGAGGAGGAAGAGGTTGTAGAGAAAGTCTATGACGTGAAGGAGAGAAGTGCTGACATTTATGAGCATTCGCTTCAGGTCTGTACGATCTCCACACTGATCGCATTAAAACTTGGTCTGACAAAAAAGCAGGTTTATGACATCAGTGTTGCTTCCCTGATCCATGATCTGGGACTGCGTTATCTGGTAGTGCGGTATGAGGATCAGGATATCAATCTCCTCCCTGCAAAGGAACAGGAGGAATACAAGAAACACTCGATCTATGCCTATACGGCGATCAAAAATGAGACGTGGCTCTCTGATAACGCGAAAGAGATCGTGATGAACCATCATGAGCGCAAGGATAAGAGCGGATATCCTCTCGGCACAGATCTGGTCTCCCGCATGACCCAGATCGTTGGCGTATGTGACGAATTTGATGAACTGATATGCGGGATCGGAAAGGCCAGGGTCCGTGTTCACGAGGCGATCAACAATATCAGGAATTACAGCGGGATCTGGTATGATTCAGATATCGTATCAACATTTTTACAGCTGATCGCTGTCTATCCATTTGGATCGAAGGTGAGGACAAACAGGGGAGAGGTCGGAATCGTTATGCGTCAGAATCCGCATTTTCCGGAGAGACCAGTGCTGCGTATTGTGGAGGACAAGTACGGACAGGCGATCCATGCAGAGCTGATCGTCGATCTGATCAAGGATACTTCTGTGGTGATACAGGAAGTGATCAAATAAAGGAGAAACAGATATGTCTGATATTTTTAATGAGGCGAATATGCGGCATATCCTGCAAAAATATGTGTTCAGCGGAGAAACATTGGTGACAGGTATCCATGCTGTATCCCATGAAACGGAGATACGCGGCGTTTTTGGGAAGTGTACCTGCACGGAGAACAGCCTGATCCCGGATGAGGATGGAAGTGTCATCGTGTTGAATAAGAAAAAATACTCTGCTTATGATATCTATATCGGCATTACAGAACAGTCTCTGGTCATCGCTGATTGTGAACAATGCAGTTATCTGTATGAATTTGAAGACGGGTCAGATGCTGATGCAGTAGATGTGCAGAACGTATCGTCAGAAATATTTCTTACGGATATCGGAACGTGTTATGCATTGGCAGATATTCGCAGCTGTGAGATCAAAAAGGGGTGGATGGGCTCCGTGAAGTGTTCTCTCACCATGAGGAATGGAAGTCATTTTAAGCTAATGTTTCCAAAACTTGGCGGATTGGGCGGCGGTATGCCGCATCATGCGGAGTATCGTGACCGGATCATAGAGCGGTTGAGCGGAAGTGCACAGATATGAAAAGCAGATGGCCATAACAAAAATGAAGATGTAACCATACAAAAAGAATGATGAGGAGTGCAGTGAAATGATAGACATTAAATTTTTGAGAGAAAATCCCGATGCAGTGAAAGAAAATATCAGAAAAAAATTTCAGGATCATAAGCTTCCGCTTGTCGATGAGGTGATCGAGCTGGATGCGATGGCGCGAAAGACACAGCAGGAGGCAGACAATCTCCGCGCGGAGCGCAACAAGCTTTCCAAACAGATCGGAGCCCTGATGGGACAGGGTAAGAAGGACGAGGCTGAGGAAGTCAAGAAACAGGTGAGTGCCCAGGCAAAGACACTTGAAGAACTGGCTGAAAAAGAAAAGGAACTGAGCGAGAAGGTGACAAAGATCATGATGACGATTCCGAACATCATCGATCCGAGTGTGCCGATCGGCAGGAATGATGCGGAGAATGTGGAGATCCAAAAATATGGAGATCCGGTCGTGCCCGATTTTGAGATACCGTATCACACAGAAATCATGGAAAGACTGAATGGCATTGACCTCGACAGCGCGCGAAAAGTGGCGGGAAATGGATTTTATTATCTGATGGGTGATATAGCGCGTCTTCACTCTGCAGTGATATCCTATGCGAGGGATTTCATGATCGACAGGGGATTTACGTACTGCGTGCCGCCTTTTATGATCCGGAGCAATGTTGTGACTGGTGTTATGAGCTTTGACGAGATGGATGCGATGATGTACAAGATCGAGGGAGAGGATCTCTATCTGATCGGAACAAGCGAGCATTCCATGATCGGAAAGTTTATCGATACGATCCTCCCGGAAGCGGAGCTTCCCAAAACTTTGACAAGCTATTCACCATGTTTTCGGAAAGAGAAGGGTGCGCACGGACTGGAAGAACGCGGCGTTTACAGAATACACCAGTTCGAAAAACAGGAGATGATCGTTGTCTGCAGGCCCGAAGAGTCTCCGATGTGGTTTGACAGGTTGTGGCAGAACACGGTGGATCTGTTCAGAAGTCTTGACGTACCGGTGCGCACGCTTGAATGCTGTTCTGGTGATCTGGCAGATCTCAAGGTGAAGTCCATTGATGTGGAAGCATGGTCCCCGAGACAGAAGAAGTATTTTGAGGTGGGAAGCTGCTCCAATCTCGGTGATGCGCAGGCGAGGCGATTGAAGATCCGGGTGAATGCGGAAAAGGGAAAATATTTTGCCCATACTTTAAATAATACAGTGGTTGCACCTCCCAGGATGCTGATCGCATTTCTGGAGAACAATCTGCAGGAGGACGGTTCTGTCAGGATTCCGGAGGCACTGCGGCCGTATATGGGCGGAAAAACAGAAATAAAATAAATCTTCAGGATTGGAAAGGCTTGATCACAGTGCACAGATATTTGAGGGCTATTGGTTTTAGCAAATTAAAGAGGAGAGAAGAGCTGCGGGCGCTGATCAATGAGGTGGTCGAGCGGACGATACTGTCTCCGGAGAAAATGGATCAAAAAGGAGATGGCAGGAAAGAGGCGGGTTACGTGTCTGCGAGAGATATCGCGGCAGACGAGGACGACTTTGTGTATGCGGAGCTGTCTCTTGATTTTGTGCATGGCGCCGGTATCTGTGTGCGGGGTGAGTTCGATGAGGAGAATCGCTTTTTGTATGAGTATTATTTTCCTTACCTGAGGGGAAACCATATTAGTTCCAACGAGGATATCACAATAGAGAGACAGGCGGAGAAGGAGTCATACGCCGGCGTCTGTGATGACATCAAAGTTGGTGTATCGATCATTTTTTATCTTCAGAATATGATCCCGTACAAAAGGCTGAAAGCCTTAAAACGTCTGCCTGTACAGGGAACATCGCTCATATTGAGCGCGCTGTCGGTCGACGGTACCATCATGATGCCGATCATCAAGAATGAGTATGAGAAACAGCGTATTAAAAAGGTGGCAAATGAACGCAATCAACTGCTGGCACAGGCACGGATGGGCGATGAGGACGCGATCGAGAGCCTGACCTTGGAGGATATGGATACCTACACGACCATATCCCGGCGGATTCACAAGGAGGATGTTTTCAGTCTGGTAGATACGTACTTCATGCCGTACGGCGTGGAGTGCGACCAGTATTCCATTCTCGGTGAGATCACAGAGTGTCACACAGATACAAACCGCATCACGGACGAGGAGATCATCTTTATGACCCTCGAGTGCAATGAGGTCGTGCTGGAGGTCTGTATCAACAGGTACGATCTATATGGAGAGCCTGCAGTGGGCAGGCGCTTTAAGGGTGTCGTGTGGCTTCAGGGCTGTATCGAATTTCCACAGCAAAATTTTTAAAAAACTGTTGCAATAATCATGACATCTGGTATAATAGAAAAGTACGGAGATGATATGATCATCAGATCAGTTCTTTTAGTTAAATGGATATAACAGGAGTCTCCTAAGTGGTAGGTGTTCGATTGCCAGAGCAACTTAAAATCAACAATTTCATAGCTGAATCACTTGCTTATTAGCAGGTTTTTCATATGTGAAAATTTATTTTCACATTTAAGTCCTCGTAGCTCAGTTGGATAGAGCACACGCCTCCTAAGCGTGGGGTCGGACGTTCAAGTCGTCTCGGGGACGCTGAAAAGCATTGAAAACACTGGATTTTTCAATGCTTTTCTTTTTTTTTGTCTCAGGAGAAAACCTGAATCCGGAGGACTCGCTTTTTTGGATATTTGTTCTCAGCCATGCTGCTAAGAGGGAATCGAACAAGAAACTGCACTTTCAGAGCTGCTGCTAATAATTTGCTAATTGCAACTTTTGCAAAAAGTTTGATTAGCAGGTTTTAGCTGCTAATAACGTTCTGCTTCAGTGCTTTTGTCAGCATGGAGACCAGTTCCGGCGACTGTTCCAATGCTGCGATTAAGTTTGCCAGGTCTGCGTTTGCATTTTCAGGCGGCGTAACATTCTTCAGCGGGTTCACAGAATTCTTAGCATAGAAGGTTGCCTCAAACTTCTGGGCATTTACCTTCCTGTCCTCGTCCAGTATATGCGCATATACATCTGTAATCATGTCGATCTGCGCATGGCCGGTATCCCCCTGCGTTGCCTTTAAGTCACCGCGGCCCCGTTTCAGCTTGTAAGTCGTGCTGGAGTGGCGCAGGGAATGGAATACAACATAAGGCAGCCCCGCCTTCTCCCGGAGCTTCGAGAACTCCTTTTCCATGATACGGTTTTCCACAGGTCTGCCGTTTGGAAGTGTCAGCACAAGGTTGTAATCATAAAACTCCTGACCTAAATATTCCTTGTACTGATCCTGAATCTGTCTCCACTCCCGCAGGATGTAGGCAACCGTTTTGGGTATCCACACCTTTCTGATACTGGATTCGGTTTTGGGCTTTTTCAGAACAAGGTTGGTGTGCGTATTTGACATAAGGGAAGGAAAAATAAACATGATGTCTATGGCTGGGAACCAGACATTGGCGTCTAACTGCTGTCGTGCCTCCCTTGATACGCG
>VSNO01000181.1 GCA_009774375.1 Lachnospiraceae bacterium | reverse complement strand
AAGATTGGAGAAATAGACAAGCAAGATGTGTCACTTATTTTTCTACAGTTCCTAAGTATCTACAGCGTGCTGAAAAATGATCCATGTACTCAGGAAATAGCAGGTCAGCAGGACGGTCAGGATCGCCGCCGTCGTGCCGATCTGTAACAGCAATGCGGTAGATCCTATATAGGCTGAGATCTCTGCCCATATCATCTGGATAAAGCAGCCGGTCACGACAGCTGCCACTGTGATCGCTGTGATGACCGGAAGTCCGAACCAGACGATCAGCTGCTTTAAGATAAGGTTTCCGATATGCTTTTCCTCCACGCCTAATTTCCGCAATACGGAGAAGCGGTATCGATATTGTCCTGCGTCTAAGAGCTGCTGCAGGGAAAGCACTGTAAGGCAGATCACCATCAATACAACAGCGCCATAAAGCATTGCGGCCTGCAGGATAAAGTTGTTTGCTTTTGTGCTGTTGATCTGCAGGGTACTGAAACGCACACCATAGGAAGCCCCGTTTTCTGTCTGCTCCAGGTATTCTGACATAAAGAGTTTTTCCAGGCTGCAGGCATTTTCGTAAGAGATGGACTTCGCTGTTGTGATATAGCGGTTTCGCATGACTGGCAGCAATTTTCTACAGATCTTGTCCGGGAATACATAGAGGACATTTGTATAGGAATTGTAAAGCGTTTCGCCTATTGCCTCCTCATAACAGGGTTGCCTGGAAATGTGCAATGTCCCTGCGTCTGTCTCAACATTCGTGTGTCCTGCAAGAAAGCTGTCTCTTTCCTCCTCTGTGGCGATCGGTTTCCAATGTGTTGTAAATTCGTTTTCTGCCAGGGTGATCTGCTCGTATCCCAGCATTTTCCGTATGGTGTTGTAATCACTTACAGATATTGCCGCAACGGGAAAATTGCCAGCGTTAAAGTTATGCAGATGATCGTCATCGTCTTACTGGTCGTAGTTAATTTGGAGACAAGCTGTCCGAAAAAGAAAAGCGATTCATCGTGATATCTGTGTTCCGGTGATCTCTCTTTCCATGTGACGATAAAACCGCTGGCCAGATAAATGAGACCGCAAATGAAGAAAAGCAGGTCGATCAGGACAAACAGCAGGTATTGATTGAGCGTTCCGCTGCCCAGAGACAGATCATATTTATTTGTCAATGCCGCAACGCTGGCTGCTGTAATGGCATTGAGTACGGAACAGACCAGCAGTCCCGGGATCAGCGATGAACGCGCTCTTTTTTTCCTGTCTGCCAGACGGGATACGGACCAGGATAAAGTGATCAACGGAAAAAGAATATTTCCCCCGAACATAAGCTGCACGGCAGGCGCGAAGCGGGGGTCATAATAGAACCAGACCTTTTGCACGCCTGTGACAAAGGCCCATACGTCAGCCAGTTCAAAGAGTATGATCACAGCAGAGATCCAGCGGCTCTTACTTAGTTCGGGTTCGTTTTCCCTGTCTGCGGAAAGCATATCTATGATCTTTGTTTTCTGGATCGTGCGCGTGTTCCATATCCCGACGATGAAGAAGCTTGACACGAAAAAGCAGGCAGTCAGCAGAACAGTATCCGGAAACAGGGTCCACGATATGTGATAGGGTTTTCCGTAAGTGGTCAGAAGCATTGCAGTGATCAGCTGGGAACAGAATACACCGAGGAAGATTCCTGCCAGGATCGAGATCATGCCCATGATCAGTGTTTCTGCAAAGAAGATCCTGCCAATGGTTTTCTGCTCCATGCCCATGATCGACTGAAGGGCAAACTCTTTCTGTCTGCGGAGGAGCATATAATGATTGACAAACTGGATCAAAAACAATAATAGCAGTGTCAGTATGCAGATGGCGGTTCTCAGTCCGTCGCTTAACATCGCAAAATCATACGCACTGCCTATATCCGGGCGGTAATAGCTGCTGGAAATGGACAGGAATGAGTAAAACAGGGTAACACAGATCGTCATTGTGACAATGTAAATGAAATAGTCTTTTACAGAACGCTTTGCATTCCTGAAAATAAGTCTAGCATACATGGCTTTGTCCTCCTCCGAGCATGGTAAGGACGTTCAGGATCTTATGAAAAAATTCACTTCTGCTGTCGTCGCCTCTGTGCAGCTCTGTAAATATTTCGCCGTCTTTCAGAAAGAGAATGCGGCTGGCATAGCTGGCGGTAAATGCGTCATGTGTTACCATGAGAATGGTTGCACCGAGCCGTTCATTGATACGTTGAATGGTAGACAGCAGCATTTGTGAGGAATGGCTGTCCAGTGCGCCTGTGGGTTCATCTGCCAACAGGAGTCGGGGATTGTTGATGATCGCCCTTGCACAGGCGCAGCGCTGTTTCTGGCCGCCGGATACCTGATAGGGATATTTGTGCAGGATATCACTGATATTTAACTTTTGGGCGATATCCAGAATGCGGGGTTCCACATGCTGTGCGGGTGTGTGGTTGATCGTCAGCGCCAGAGCGATATTTTCTGAGATCGTCAGTGTATCCAGCAAATTAAAATCCTGAAATATAAAACCCAGATTCTCCCTGCGGAACCGGGCCAGGGACTTGGGTCTGATCTCTGTCACATCTGTCCCCTCCAGAAAAATGTGACCTGCGCTCACGGTATCGATCGTGGAAATGCAGTTGAGCAGCGTTGTCTTCCCGGAACCGGATGCCCCCATAATGCCAAGGAATTCCCCGGCTGCAACGCAAAAGCTGATGTCTTTGACCGCTTTCGTGATATTGCCCCCATTGCCATAGTATTTCTGGATATGTTCCAGTCTCAAAACTGTGTTCCAGATCGTCGGCCGCGATCGTCATGCTGCTTTGCCGCAGCAGATATTTATTGTCTGCGATCGCACTGTGAACGATGTCGCACAGACTGATCTCACGGACGAAGTAGTCTTTTTCTGTATGCTCACTCCGGGCATAGTAAAGCGCCTGTTCCGTGTATTGATCGATGTTCTCCAATTCTGCCAGGATGTCTCTGGTAAAGGGGGAGCGGTTGTTTTCACAGAGCAGCTTCATCGCCGTGATCGGCGTCTTTACTTCATGGATCCACTGTTCGATGTATTCTTTGTACTCTTTCCGCTCGCGCTGGATCCCGCCTATTTTTTCGAGCATTGATCTCTCTGCCATCTTCAGGATCTGATGGAAGACCTGCCAGTCTGCCCTGTGTGGTTCTGCCATGATCTCCGATATCAGATACCGCTCTTCCAACTGCTCTGTCATATCCAGCAGTCTGTCCGGATCCCTTTTCTGTGTATGATATGCGGCTGACAGGTATGCAGTCAGGACGAGCTGCCAGACGATAAAAATGAACAGGACGGTCTGGGCGGGATCCCCGTTTGCGGCTAAAAACAGGGCAAGCGCCAGCATACCCATAAGATTGACAAAGATCGCCGGGATCTTATTTTTCAGATACTGTTTTCCGCTCATATGATATACCCCTGCCTGTGCTTCGTCCTGATAAAATCTGTGAGTCCGATCGCCGCCAGCTTGTCGCGAATGCGGGTCATATTGACACTCAGGGCATTGTCGTCGACATATAACTGATGATCCCAGAGAAAATCGACGATATCATTGCGGGAGCAGATCCTGCCGGCATTTTTGAAAAGATAGTACAGGATCTTCGATTCATTTTTGGTCAGTTCGGATGTCTGTCCCCTGTATTCGATCATACTGCTTTCCAGGTGCAGGGCGGCTCCGTTCCAGGTGAGGATCTCAGTCTGTCTGGAGGGGTATGCCCGCCTTAAGAGTGCGGCGATCTTGGCGAGAAGGATCGCGGTGTTGTAGGGTTTGGTGATAAACGCATCGCCGCCGAGCATGATACTGTTCAGTTCGTCCATATCCGTTCTGCAGCTTGTCACGAACACGATCGGGATATCTGAGAACGTGCGTATCTGAGAACATATTTCAAAGCCGTCGCTGTCCGGTATCCTGATGTCTAAAATGACCAAATGCGGTGCGAGATCTTTGACCTGACGGATGGTCTGGGAGAAATCGGTGACTGCATATGTCTCATACCCATTTCCGGACAGAAGTGTTTTTAGCTGAGTCTGTATGGTAAGGTCGTCTTCGACGATCAGTATTTTTTTCTTCATAAGGATCCCTTTCTGAAATTTTAATCGACTTCCAGAGTTTCTTTATTATTATACTGTATCAGGGCGGTTTTCTCAATCCGTAGTGCGGAGGAAAAGCGAAAATTATGTTACAGTTCAGTCTAGGACAGCGTTGCCTAAATAACAGTGAAAAACAGTGCCTGATATTTGTGACAGGACAAGACGGAGGAAGGAGGCAATGCGGTGGCATTGTTGACTGACGACAACGCAGGACTGGCGCAAATAGCAGGTGCTGTATTCACTGTTATTTGCGCAATGCTGTACTAGGATTTGCACTACGCTGCAAATTATGGCTTATACAAGCCACGTAAGAACACGTTGTGGTTGAGAAGCATCAAGCCCATCGCATGCCGAACCTTGTTCGGTTTGGCGATATTTGCATGGCTTGATGCCTGTAACAGGAAGCCGAAGGCTGAACTGTTACAAAATTATTTTGATTGTGGTCATGTCAATGGCATGGTATAATAAATAATATAATGTTAAAAAATGGACAAGAGAGGGGAATGGATCGAATATGAATTATTATTTTATAGACTATGAAAATGTCCATGCGGACGGATTTACGGGAGTGGAAAATCTTGGGGAAAGTGACGTGATCTGCGTGATGTACACGGAACAGAGCAAGGCATTCTCACTGGAGCTGGTGGAGAAGATCGCGCGGCAGCGGACGCGGCTTGAGTCTTACAAGGCGGGAACCGGGGCGAAGAATTCGCTGGATTTCCAGCTGGCGTCCTATCTGGGATATATGATCGCAAAATGTGAGGGCAGGGACGATTGCTTTTATATTGTTTCCAAGGATACCGGTTTCAATCATCTGGTCGATTTCTGGGCGGAGCGCGGAGCGACCGTGAAGAGGATCCCGAATTTTATGGGAGACGAAAAGGAACAGAAGGAACAAAAGGAACAGAAGGCGGTGGCGGATGACGAGACGGTCGAGGAGGAGCCAAAACCCAAGGCAAAGCCGAAGACAAAGGGCAGATCGAAAGTGTCTGACTCGAATAAGGCGACGAAGGAGGAGCTGCTGCAGTATCTCACGGAGGAGGAATACTCCGACAAGATCCTGGAGATCTTTAACAGTTATAAGACGAGGGTAGCCATCAACAACGGTCTGAGCAAGGAATTCCGGGACAGCCAGAAGAGCAGCGCGATCTACAAAAAGTTAAAGGGACTGTTGAAGGAAAAGCAGAAGTCGTAAGGGAGGGGGCACACCCTGAATGGGAGAAGTTTTGTTTCACGGCTCGGAATATCTGATCGAGCAGCCAGTGTATGGTAAGGGCGCTAAAACGAATGATTATGGAAGAGGATTTTACTGTACGCAGAATATAGAACTTGCGAAAGAGTGGGCATGTGCTAAGAATCAGGATGGTTATGTCAATCAATATGAGATTGATATGTCAGATCTTTCTGTTCTGGATCTGAATGATCCAGAGTATTCTATCCTGAACTGGCTTGCCGTTCTGGCAGATAATCGTACTTATTGGCAAAACGGAAGCATCGCAGAGGAAGCAAAAAAATATATCCAGGAGAATTTTCTGATTGACATCGATAGATATGATATCATCAAAGGATACCGCGCAGATGATTCTTATTTTTCATTTGCGCAGGATTTTGTGATGGGAGCGATCTCGCTTCAGAAACTGTCAGAGGCGATGCGTCTTGGAAAACTGGGCGAGCAGGTGGTGCTGAAGAGTCAGAGGGCATTTGGCAGAATTGAATATAAAGGGAGCGAATCGGTAAGCGCTTCGGAATATTATCTCAAAAAAGCAGCCAGAGACAGGGAAGCCAGGAAAGAATACAGAAGATCAAAGAAATCACAGGCAGATATTCGTGAGATTTTTATTCTGGATATAATGAGAGAGGGTATGAAGCATGGAGATCCGCGCTTATGATGTAGAATATTTGAGGCTGGCACAGAGAGTTCTTGGGGATGCGCTGGACTATGCTGTATATTCCTGTGAGATGGAGGCAGATCAGTTCTTTGGCATGTTTCTGGTATCGGGGATCGCGGAACAGTTTGGGAAGGGAAATCCGCTGTATATTGCAGGTATGACGGGGTGCGAGCTGGTGAGAAAGGTCATTTTGAAGAGCGGTATGAAAGTGCCGGATATACCAGATGCGATGTATCTGGACAAATCGCCGGAATATTGGGCAGGGTGGTCATTAGCATATTATCAGTGGTATACGGGGAGGTCATTTTTAAGGATTCATCGCGCAGTATCCATACAGGAAATTCTGTACCTGTATCCGGCGCTTCATGAAGCGGATCTCATGAAGTTTGTTGAGATCATGGATGAAAAACTGCAGCAATATTATAGAGAGACGAATTTAAAACAGATTCGAAATCTGGTTGGATTGTCGCAAAACGAGCTGGCAGAGAATTCGGGGATCCCGCTTCGGCAGATTCAGCGCCTGGAACAAGGAGAGGCAGATATTTATGGGATACAGGTAATTGATCTGTACAGATTGAGCAAAGCGCTTGGATGCAGATGTGAGGATCTTCTGGAGACATGAATCCCCCGCCGGTGAGGGCGGGGGATCGGTCTTGTGGAGGATCATGAGAGCGGTGCGATACCGTTTGCGACGGACCTGAAAAATTCTACATGCTTAAGCTCATATCCCTTTGCCATAAAATCAGGGTCTGCGCTGGTCTTTACGATGATCACGTGTTTTTGCGGATTGACGTAGATCCACTGCCCGTAGACGCCGATCGCCATAAATTCGTCTTCATTTCCTTCGGGAACCCACCACTGGTAGCCGTACCCGATGGCATTGTAGGCGTCATGGTTTGCACCTGGTTTAGAGAAGGCTGCGCTGATGTCCATGCTATCGCGCACCCAGTCTGCATCAAGGATCTGTACGCCGTCGTAGTTTCCATGATTCAGGTACAGCCGTGCAAACCGCGCGTAGTCCCTGAGGGAGACGCTCAGTCCACCCATCGCAAGTTCCGTCCCGTTGCTCAGCGTCCAGTATGCGTCGTGGGCAGCGCCGATCTTTTTCCAGAGTTTTTCTTCCATGTATTCCGCCAGGCTGCGGCCTGTCGCGTTCGTGATGATCTGCCCTAAGATCTCTGTGTTGATGCTCAGATAGCGGCGGTATGTGTAGGGTTCTTCCTGCATTCCGTATTTGGAAATGACCTTCATGGCGGGAGTGCCCATCAGTGTGCGCATCGAAAAGCCGCTCATGTCATCGTCCTCGCTGAAATCGATTCCGGAAGCCATCTGCAGGCAGGCTTTGATGGGGATATTTTCCAGCTCGGTCCCCTTGAATTCCGGGATATATTTCCCGATCGGATCCTCAATACTCCCGACACAGCCTTCTGATACAGCGATACCCATCAGTGCCGACACGAAGGATTTGCCCATGGAGTTGGAGGAAAACAGTGTCTTTTCATCTCCGCCAAAAAAGTACTGCTCATACTTGATCACATCGTCCTTGATGACGATCATGGCAGAAGTCTTCGTGTCTTCCATGAACTGTTCTGTGGGATAGGTGGTTCCTTCAAAATCAAAGCTGTCGGACAGCACAGCATTGTCTTCCTTTGCAAACTGAAATATGTCACTTCCCTTGCTGATTTTCTTTGTGGGCTGTATCTCCGGGGTATGCTGGAATGTGTGCGCCAGATTTTCATCTTTGAAACTGTTCAGGGAAACGTAGATTGTTTTTATCTTTCCTCCAAAACAGACGAGGACCACGCCTGTCAGAACAGCGATCGTGCCGATTGTGATTCCGATCCATTTCTTTCTCTTCATGTTATTTTCTCCTTTTCTATGTAGTTCTGTGTTTTTTCCTGACAACTTCATCATATTCCGTACAGTAACTGTACAGTCAAGTGTTTTTAATAAATTTTTGTGGAAGGTAGTTACTATTCACAGCCGATTTTTTGGCACGTCAAAAAAAAGCGGGTGGACAGTGATTGTTTGCCCGCTTTTTTGGT
>VSNO01000180.1 GCA_009774375.1 Lachnospiraceae bacterium | reverse complement strand
AATAGAGGTGAAACTATAATTTTGGAAATTGCGGATACCTTGTAAAATAAGGGATTCGAGTTTCCGAGAGCACACTCTATGATAAGGAGCTGCAGGATAATAACCTCCCGAAACCGTTACTGTTCACTCCGTGCCCAGTAACAGGTAAAAATCCATGCAAAATTTGCTTCGCAAATGGATTTTTACTCGCAATATGTACGTTTTCGTACGGACTTAGCAGTAAATGCTAAGTCCTGTATGAACAGTAACCCGAAACCTCCCCTTGCAGCACAGGGAGACTCCGGGAGCTGATCCATATCCCAGGAGGAAATAGTTTGAACATTATCAAAATCTCTGAAAACAAAAAGAAATATCTTGACCTGCTCCTGCTCGCGGACGAACAGGAGAGCATGATCGACCGCTATCTGGAGCGCGGCACAATGTACGTTCTGGATGACGGCGGCATCCGGGCAGCCTGTATCGTCACCGACGAGGACGACGCCCCCCTGACAGTTCCCTTTTATGAAAAGTGCGGCTTCCGGAAATCACACACCATCAAAAACTTCTTCGTCGACAACTATGACCATCCAATCTTTGAGTGCGGAAAACAATTGACCGATATGGTCTATTTAAAGATGAGATTATGGCTCCCCGCATTTTTTTGATGTAAGAAAGCATGTAAAACAAATCCCTTTACAAAATTTGTCTCTATCGAGTTGGAGGACGAGAACAAATACGAGGTTTCCGGCAAAAAACTAACCGCATTTAAGGAGATGATCGATCAGGGTCTCATCAATGAGACTGAGAATCTTTTATTGGACGGGATTGATTACGCCCAGATCAATGAGACCGCCGCCGCCCTCTTTTATCAGTATCCTGGTGAGAAAGAGGACGACTTCCTGCTGCAGCGTTGATTTTCCCACCTGTCTGGCACCTGTCACAAGCACAGCCTTAAACCTTTTACCCGTTTTCCCTGCCAGATCTTCGATCGTGCGTTTTATATACATGTCAATCCTCCTTCGCAGATACAGTTCAACGATACTTCAAGCCCCAAGTTACTGTTTATTTAGGATCCAATCATCTTGACGGTCAAAATCTGCAACGGTATAATCATATTAACAATCTGAAGGCGGAGGAAAGCAATATGATAACAGCACGCTATTTTAATACAGAAGGCTGCTGCAGACCTGATCTGCATTATATGGTACCGCTAGCAGCCTATACGACCAGACTGGCAATGCTGCCACTTGTACTTACAATCTCGCTGACGGCATGTCAGTCCAACGTTCCACAGCAGGAAACGCCTCTCGAAACTGCCTCCTCCTGCACAACGCCGCCTGACCCGCTGCCCGAAACAGCAGAGACAGTCACAGACAGCAGCAGCGAGACCGCAGACAGCGAACCCATTTTGATATATACCGGCATTCAGTCCACGGTGACAGAACACGATGCCGATTATCCCTATTATCCGGAACTGAAAAAATATTTAGATGACAAGCAGTTCTCACTCATGCGGATCGCACATCAAAACCAATCCGAACTTTATGAGGGGGACGAAGCGCTGGAGTGGGATTCGCAGGACTGGGATCTGGTGCAGCCGCTGGATCAGATCACTTATTATGACTGCGGCTATGGCAAGATCGATCTTGACAATGACGGCACTATGGAAATCCTTTACCGCGCGATCGACGACACAAAGGAGCTCTCCGCAACCCTTTACCAGACAGATGACACAGCAGGTCAGATCACAGCAGAGTCCGACCTGCTGGACACTTTTCATGATGCGCTGCCGCAGGACAGTATCATACAGCAACTGTGGTTTAAACAGATTGGGGAAAAGATCGTAACCTTCCGCCTGCTGCAGCTGCACGGCAGTGAGGAATTTATCCTGTACAGCGACCTTGTCACCTCCGATGGAGAGACCACTGCCTGCTCCCGCTTAGAGACGCGCAGACTGACTGTAACGACCGCGTTTGCAGACACTGCCGGACAGGCGCGCGAATTGGACATTTTTCAGGAGCGCGTCCTAAATCTCGCAGAAGGCGAAGGTGAAGCGTTTCAGGCACTGCGCCGGAAACAGCTGATCCAATATCAGGAAAACCGGCTGATCCACCCTGCACCCGAGACTTCCGTACTGCCAGAGGGACTTTGTGACCTTCTCAAAGAAGTGCTGGCAGGCACGCATCGATATACGTATACCTGGGACATGGAAGCACTCTCAGCCTATGAGGCTGCGGCAAACCTGCTGACAGAAGAACAGGTGAAGACATACCTCGGCGAAGTATTCACCGATTATTACGCCTGGGAACTGATCACATGCGCCTATCTGGCGGATATGGACAAGGACGGAAGGGAAGAACTGGCGCTGTATTGCGATTCCGGCGGTACAGCAGGATTTACGGATATGGATATCTGGCAGCTGCCCGAAGACGGGGAGCCGTAACTTCTGCTCACCGCTCCGATGCAGCGCGGATATGCAAAAATGCTGGAATACGACAATATTTACTATTTTGTTGCCCGCCATTATAATTTTTACACCGGGGAGACAAACGGATTTTACATCGCAGCCGCAGATGCGGACAACACCCTGCAGCTTTACAGCCTGAACCTGGAAAACAAAGAAGACAAAAAGCAGTGGATCGAAACCTACCGCAATGCGGAAATGGATCCTCATCTGGAGCAGGCGCTCACGGACTACATCGACACGATCAGAAGGGACGTGGAAGTCAAAACAGTATCCAACGATGATTATCAGCTGATCGACGGCAACGCAGAAATACCTTATGCGGAAGCAGGCGTAACCTTCCCGCTCGATGCGTTTTCCTGCGATCAATACGATGAACAGTGCAGCCGTATCGTGGATCTAGACAATGACGGTAGTGTGGAATGCATCCGAAAATCGATCTGGTATCCAAGCAGTCTGAACTCGGTACTTGGTCTGACCATTGCTCTGTACAAGGAATTCGATTCCTATGTACACCCGACATGGCTCTATTTTCCATGCTTTACGAGCTTAGACCGCGCAGATTACTATCCGCACAGTCTGGGGACTGTCGTGGACGATACGGAAATGTTTGAAACAACCTCTGTTCAGCTCTGGTTCCAGGCATTTGACCAGAAGGTCTACACCTTTTATATGAAACGCATCGGACAGAGCTCCGATTACCTGCTGGAAGTCAGCCTGATCGAGGACGAACAGCTCCAACCGCTCCTGCAATACCTGCTGGTCGCAGAGAAAGAATATACCTTCAAATGCCCGGATGCACAATAGAATCGAAACGGAAGGAGACCATGATGATCGCATTGAGTGAAGCGGCGCAGCGGATAAAAAAATGGATCGGGAACCGGAGATCAAGGACAGTGAATTAAGGTTTTTTTGTGAATATGATAAAACAGCCCTATAAAGCTGAAATGATTTGTGCTATAATCAAAAAAAAACGAGGTTGGATATGAAGAATTTACGAAAGCTGACAGGATTTTCGATCGTCCTGACACTCTTTTTTATGGTGGTCGCACTGTTTCAGTATGAGGTGGGGGAGGATCTGTCTTCGCTGCCCGATCAGTTTGAGTATTATATGGATGATGACTGGGTGATGGTCTCAATTCCATTGGATCAGAACGGGACACATCAGATAGCGCCTCTGGTCCAGGATGCACTGGCAGCGGGAGATTCTCAGGAAGTCAGACTCCCCTATCGCGAAAGGGACAATTCGCGGGAGGTTCTGGTTTTTCAAAACACGCTGGTTGAAGATTTGGCGGGTATGACACTGAGTTTTTCGACGACAGATGCCGCTGTGTCTGTGGTATTGGACGGTGAGACGGTCTATCAATACGGGATAGAGGACAATCTGGTTAAGGCGCCGTCCGGGAGCAAAGAGAATTTTGTGCATCTTCCGGACGAGTTCGGGCAGGGTAAACTGTGGATCGAATTGATATCGATACATCCGGGCGCGCTGGCAGAGCTTGGCCGGGTTAAGATTGAGACGCGGGATGCGGTAGTGATCAATGTGATCGGAAGCAATATTGCGGATCTTGGGTGCTGTATTTTGATGCTGTTCATGGCATTTATCCTGTTTGTGCTCGCACTGATACGGTGGTATACGCACCAGCCGTCCCGGGGAGAAGTGTTTATGGGGTTGTCCGGGCTGGCGGCCGGGCTGTATTGTTTTATTGGGACAGATACACTGAATCTCTTTTACGAAATATATGAAGCGTATGCGGTACAGGAATATTTGCTGTTACTGATTCCGTTGTTTCTGGCATTGTATTTTGAAAAAAACCTGCGCATGGAATATCCGCGCCGTTTTTCTGTGTTAATGGTGTGCGTGAGTGCAGGTGCGCTTTCGCAGATCCTGCTGCAGGTGCTGGGTGTGTGCAGCATGGAGGATATGATTCCTGTCTCGGCTGCTGCAGTGTGTGTGGTCGGTGTTACGGCGGTCGTGAGCCTGATACAGTTTGATCATATGCATAAACGCTTCCTGACACTGCTGTCTGTCTTGTCTCTGGCCGTTTTACTGTTTGGCGGGGTGGTAAATATGATTTTTGCCGGGGGTTCCGAAAATTGGTACGGAGATAAGGTAGTGCAGTATAGTATGACCGTGTTCGGCATTATGATGGCCGTTATACATGTTTTACAGCTTTCCAGGGAGTACCGGGAGAATGCTGAGAATAATGCGCTTCTTCTGGAAGAAAAGGTAAAGGTGGCGGTACAGCAGAACATGCAGCTCACAATGGCAAAGAAGGACGCAGATGCCGCAAGACAGGAGGCTCTGGCTGCCAATGAAGCAAAAGGAAGATTCCTGGCAAATATGTCCCACGAGATTCGAACGCCGATCAATGCAGTGCTCGGTATGGACGAGATGATCCTGCGCGAGACAAAAGAGCAGCAGACGAAGGAATACGCGATGGATATCTACACAGCTGGCCAGACACTGTTGTCGCTGATCAATGATATTCTTGATTTTTCAAAGATCGAGTCTGGTAAGATGGAGATTGTGCCGGTAGAGTATGACATCAGCAGTATGATACATGACCTGGCGAATATGACTTTGCAGCGGGCAAAAAATAAAAATATTTCGTTTGAGGTGGAGGTCGATTCCCGGATTCCTTCCCGGCTGTATGGCGATGATGTGCGCATTCGGCAGGTATTGTCCAACATTCTGACCAATGCGGTCAAATATACGCACGAGGGAACTGTGTGGCTTCGGGTGAGAAGCTGTAAGACGGATGAGACAGCAACGCTGATGTTTGAAGTGGAGGACACGGGGATTGGTATCCGGGAGGAGGATCTGCCCAGGCTTTCTGCGGAATTTGAGCGCATTGAGGAGGACAGGAACCGCAACATCGAGGGAACCGGCCTTGGCATGAGTATCACCATTCAACTGCTGGCTTTGCTTGGCAGCAGGCTGCAGGTTGAGAGCATCTATGGAGAAGGTTCTAAGTTTTCTTTTGCGCTGGATCAGAAAATTGTCGACCACACACCGATCGGGGATTTTGTGACCAGAGTACAGCAGATCGCAGAGCAATATCGTTACAGCTCGAAATTCCGTGCACCGGACGCAAAGATCCTGGTTGTCGACGACAATCCCGTCAACCGCAGAGTTCTGCGGAATTTGTTAAAAGAGACATTGATCCAGGTGACAGACGCTGAAGGTGGACTGGAATGTCTGGAGCTGGTGCAGAAAGAACGTTATGACATAATTTTTCTCGACCACATGATGCCCGAGATGGACGGGGTGGAAACACTTCATCACATCAGGGAGCTCTCTGAATACCCATGTAAGGATACTCCGATCGTCGCGCTGACTGCCAATGCAGTGTCGGGAGCGAGAGAGATATACTTATCAGAAGGGTTCGATGACTTTCTCTCGAAACCAGTCGTACCAGACAAGCTTGAAAACATGATTCAGAAAATGCTTCCGGCGGAATTGCTGCAGGAGTCTGTCAGTGAAGATCACGAAACAGATCTGCGGACAAAAGAAAAAGAAGATGGCGCCGAAAATTATTTGGAGGAGCTTCCCCAGGTTGATGGTCTGGACTGGCAGTATGCGTGGCTGCATCTGCCCGACCGCGAACTTTTGGAGTACACGGTGAAAGCGTTTTATGCGCAGATTGACTCTGCCGCAGACCGTCTGGAACAGTTTTATGAACAGATTACAGAGCAGGGACAACTGGAGCAGTACCGGATTCAGGTACATGCCATGAAGAGCCTTGCGGCAACAGTGGGGATTATGCCGCTTTCCGGTGTCGCAAAGCTGTTAGAGTATGCGGCAAGAGATGGCAATATCGATGTAGTGACAGCAGTCACACCTGCATTTCTGGAGGAGTGGCGCAGTTATCGTCAGAAGCTGCAGGGTTTGTTTGGCATAGAGGCCGCGGCGGGAAAAGAAATCACGGACAGCTCTGTCATATTGGCGCTTGTGGAGATGGTCCGCCTCAGCATGCAGGAAATGGATATCGATCAGGCGGACCAACTGATCAGACAGCTGCAGACCTATCAGTATCCCAGGGAGATCGAACGGAACATCAGGAAACTTGCCGAGGCAGTGACCAGCTTAAACCAGGAAGAGGCTGACCAGTCGGCGGCGCTCCTGATCAGACAGCTGGAACAGGGCTCATAAGAAATTCGTGTGAATCGGAGGAGAATGGAAATGAAAAAAGTATTATTGATCGGTAAAATGAACAGTGTAGTGAAAGAGATCAATCAGTTTTTGTCACAGTACTTTCATGTACAGCTTTGTTCTGAGAATGCAAATGTTCTGGAAGGAATGGTCAAGATCGTACATCCTGACCTGGTTTTGATCAGTCTGATCGGTGCCTATGGTATCGATACATCGATATTTTATCTGCTGAGCGACCAGCATGCGCATATTCCGGTTTTAACCATCGGCACAAAGGAGGAGAGCGATCGTTTTTTCAAATATTACGAGAACATCCAGTTTGAGAACCTGATCCGCCCAGTCGAGAATACAGTGATCATGGAGGCCGTGTGCAGACGGCTTGGAATGGATGGAAAGGCAGTTGCAGAGAAAGCCGCGGCAGAGAAACGGGATACTGCTGTGAAAAAACGGATTCTGGCAGTGGATGATAACGGCACGGCACTGCGGACGATGAAAGCCATGCTTGAAGACCACTATGATGTGGCAGTGGCAATTTCCGGCGCACAGGCGATGACTTCCATCGGCAAACAGCGTCCGGATCTGATCTTACTTGACTATGAGATGCCGGTCTGCGACGGCAGGATGACGCTGGAAATGATCCGCGCGGACGAGGAGATGAAGGATATTCCGGTCATCTTCCTGACGGCTGTCAACGACCGGGATAACATTGAAGCCGTACTGAAGTTAAAGCCGGCAGGATACTTTCTGAAACCGCCAGTGAAGGAGCGGCTGATCGCGGAGATCGACAAGGTTTTGAATACTTAATGATTCTGCTGTCCGCTATATCCCTTGAAGGCCAGCGGCGGCGTCTCTGGGGATACAGCGGTTCCGGTCACGTCTGGTATTTGTACAGGAAACATCATCCCGTTAATGCGGTAAATGCCTTCTGCATGTTTGGTCAGTTCATATTTTTCACCGAGCTGCCGCAGGAGCTTTTCCGTTTTTTGTTCCCGGACAAGTGTAACTGTAGTGTCCGTATTAAGAATCTCATCTGCGTCTTCTGTCTCGTCTCTGTACAGGCATGCGTATGACAGCGCCTTGTAGAACGTTCCAGCATTCATGCTGTCTCCTGGTGATTTGTATTTGAATATATTGTTTCCCAGAAAAAAATCGCCAATCTCATTTTTGATCACTGCATTTTGTTTTTTCCTGATTACAAGAAAATCTATCCGGAGCGGCATCTTGCTCAGATTGTGCTCCCGTTCGTATTTTAGATCCTTTTTGTTTTCCCACAATTCCAATTCAACCGCGGAGCAGAATGCCGGATGCCACTGTATGTTTTCCTAAATTTCCAATATTGTTTCCTGGAACTGAACAGTTTTAAGGGCTGGACAGTTCCACTCTGCTTCCGTCACTTCATATCCCGAGATGAGCATATACTCCGTCAATACCTCCCTGATCGTGGGCTCGTCCTCCGGAAAGAGAACCCTGTACATTGATGTGCTCATAGTTACCTCCCCGTGTCTCTGACTTTTTTTAATTCTTAACAGTATAG
>VSNO01000018.1 GCA_009774375.1 Lachnospiraceae bacterium | reverse complement strand
TATCAGCAATATGACAATAATCATATTGTTTAACTGTTTCTTCACTGTTTTTCACAATTTTCTGATACAGATTTTTATTATTTAATAAGCTGCAGATATTATCCGTCAGCTGCCACACACATTTTTCTTCACACAGCAGTCCGTTCACTCCATCTTTAATTAATTGTGGTATTCCGCCGGTTTTTGTTGCCACCACAGGTAATCCTGATGCCATTGCCTCGACCATGACTAGTCCCAACCCTTCCTGTTCACCTTTTGATGTAGTGATCGAAGGTGCCGCAAACACATCAGCTGATGCATAAATGCTTTTCAGTTCTTCGTGCGTTTTACTGCCCCAAAATTGAATTTTACCTTTTTCTATCTGAGCAGCCTGTAACCGCAATTCTTCCCGAAGAGTACCATCCCCGACAATTATCAGTACTGCATCGATCTGCTTCATTGCTTCTATAAGGTATGTGACACCTTTTATCTCCGCAAGCCTTCCTACAAATAGAACAACTTTTTTATCCCCCTGTCCAAAATAATCGGGCACACGATACTGCTGTCCGAAGTTCTTCGTGTTGACACCCATGGATATCACACTGGGATCAACCTCTGGCTGTAATTTCTGCAAACACTTTTTCAAATGCTCTGATACTACAGTGACATGTCTGGAATTTCTCAGACATCTTATCTTCAATTTCCGCAGTATCCCCTTGTTCAATGACGTCACATCCCCGCCGTGCCCCGTCACAATATACGGCTTCTCCTTGAAGAACGACTGCACGATCCCCTGGGGGATCAGCCAATGCGCATGCACTATATCATACTCCGGCAGTATTTTTCTGAGATGGAAATATAATGATAACAGCAAAAAAGGAACTAGAAATACTCTTATCTTCTTCTCTTTGATCCGTGGGACGATCGCTCCCGGATAGCACAATGTTTCCCATTTATGTACAGGAAAATAATGATATCGTATCACATTGACATCCGCCATTTTCTCCTGAGCCTTTGCGCCCGGTGCCGCCGGCACTAAGACTGTCACATCGAAATATTTTGTCATCGCCTCTGCATAGTCAAATATAAACCGCGGCTCTGTATCGCCTTCCCATCTGGGAAAGGTAGACCCCGTTATCAGTAATTTCTTTTTTGCACTTTCTCCTGTGTTTCCCATCAAAAAAACTCCCAACCTAAAGCATCCTCTGTCTTTCCGACAATTGCATACTTTACATTGGGAGTCCCTTAATATGAACTTCTATCTTACCCGATCCGGCACTCCTTCCCCCGAAACGCAAACCCGTATTTCCGTATCCGTTCAGGGGCGATCCCTTTTGCCTCGAGGGAGGCGCTGTAGCGTTTTTCCTCGATCTGCTCCAGTGCATTCTGCACTGTCTCATCCAGTGTCTTCTCATCCTCGGGGTCATGTACCTTGAACTCCATGATGATCGCATCGTCATTCTCTTTCAATGGTTCGAGCATCACGTCATAGCGCCCGAATCCGCTCTCGCGGTTTGAGGTCATGGCATATCTTCCTGACAGCTCCACCATGAGCCCCAGCACAAATCCATGGTAGAAGCGTTCTGGCTCTGCATATTCCGACGACCTGTTCCCTGTGTCAAAATGGCTGAATGTCGCGAGCGCGACTTTGTTCATGTAGCGGTTCATATATTTTTTGTCATCCAGAAGCAGTGCCTTGACGAAATCGTTGTATGCTGTCCCTGCATTCCCGTCAAACCAGCCCCTCACCATCTTCCGAAGCATTTTCCGGACTTCAAAATTGGTGACCGCGAGCGTGTACCAGACATCCTTCTCTTCATCGCAGTCTTCCGCGGCGCCGGCCTCTATGATCCTCAATCCCATGACTTTCAGGTAACCGGTTGCCACCAGCAGACTCCAGACCGCCTGCGCGTCATCGTCGAGCTGGCTGAACACGATCTGCTCGTCGAGCTTCGTCTCAAAGCTTTCCCCTCTCAGCAGATCCTCCATCGTCTGTTTGATACCGGTGTCGCCCTTTTGGATCAGTGCGCTGACCAGTCCGTTTCCGCTCGTGTTCGACCAGTACGCATCGTACTTCGCATTGTTGCCAATAAACGAGAGGATCGACCATGGATTATAGATATCCCTGTGCGCGCCAAAGCAAAAACCGTCATACCATTTCTTCACATTCTGCTTCTCATTTCCAAGCCCCTTATCGTCCAGCGCCGCAAATACTTCCTCCTCCAGAAAACCGAAACAGGAGGCGTATTCGTCCGAGGTCGTCGTCACTACTTTGAGGTTGTTCAGATCCGAGAAGATACTCTCTTTTGAGATTCTTGTAATTCCTGTTATGATGCCTCTGTATAAATATGAATTCGTCTTAAATGTAGCGTTAAACAATCCCCTGAAAAACGCGGCTGCTTCATCCCAGTATCCCGACAGCCATGCCTCCTGCATCGGAGTGTCGTACTCATCCAGCAGGATGATGACATCCTTGCCATAATAACGGTGCAAAAAATCGGACATGGCATTGACCGCCCCGGAAGCGACTTCATCACTCATTCTGGGACGGATCTGTTCATAATACTTTTTTTCGTTTTCACTCAGCAGGCTGCCTTCCAGCAAATACCTGTGCTGTTCGTATAATCTGGCGATCACCTCAGTCACTTTATATTCCATTTTCTCATAAGTAGTCGCTTTAATACTGGCAAAGCTCAGAAATATCACAGGAAACGTTCCCTGCAGCTGCCTGTACTTTTCATCGCTCCATACCGCTTTCCCCTCAAACAGCCCGCCCCGTCCCGCATATTGATTCGAGAAGAAGCATTCGACCATGCTCATGTTGAGCGTCTTGCCAAATCTGCGCGGTCTGGTGATCAGCGTGACCTTGTCGCCGTTTTCCCACCATTCCCTGATAAATCCTGTCTTGTCTATATAAAAGATGTTCTCTGTGATGACTTCCTCATAGTTCTGATATCCGAGAGCCGGTCTTCCCAGCATGTCTGTCCCTCCTTGCCATTTGAAATCTGACTTTCTGATTCCATTATAGCCTCTCAAACTGTATATTACAATATTTTTTCCCAGTGTAAAGTATGCAATTGTCAAGGTACGCATTCAATCTATATAAATCCTTTCAGCTATATAGCGGAACTCTGATACACCTCCTCATGCTGCGGCTTCTCCCCCACAACATGGTATGTCCGCACAGGCTCCTGCTCGAATTTGAGCTGTGCGTAGATTGCATCATACTCAGCCCTCCGCGTGTGGTACTGTGTGTCCTGCAGGAGCCGTCTGTTCGCCGCGACCACATCGGAGACCAGCCCGATCGTAAAGGTCTCAAATCCCATGATCAACAGTGTGCACGCCAATATCAATGACTGCACATGCCCGTCCGCGGTGCCGAGCGCCACATAGACAAAATAGCGCATGATAAATGCAAGTCCCACCGCCACAGGCGGTATCATCAGAAAAGTAAAGAATTTCAGAGGCTTGTACATCATATACGCCCTCAGGATCGTCACCATGGATTTTTTCACATAGCTCCAGATACTCTTAAAGAGCCTGGAGGGGCGCAGTTCCGAGTTGGTGCGGATGGGCACGCTCGTTATGGCAAGTTTTTCCCGTCCGGCCTGCACGATGGTCTCCAGCGTATAGGTATAGTCATTGACCACGTTGATGCGCATCGCCGTCTCCCGGCTCAGCGCGCGGAAGCCGCTGGGCGCATCGGGGATATCCGTGTTTGACGCTTTCCGCACTGCCCAGCTGCCCAGATGCTGCAGTTTTTTCTTGATCAGCGAGAAATGTTCTGTCTCGTCGATCGGCCTTGCCCCGATCACATATTCAGCGCTGCCGTCAAGGATGGGCTGTATCAGCTTCTGGATGTCTTCTGCACAGTACTGGTTGTCCGCATCCGTATTGACGATGATATCCGCCCCCTGCCGCAGACACTCGTCCAGCCCTGCCATAAACCCTTTTGCCAGCCCCTTGTTCTGCGTGAAATTCACCACATGATGAACCCCCCAGTTTCTTGCCACCTCCACAGTATTGTCCCTGCTGCCATCATTGATGATCAGGTACTCGATCTGGTCGATCCCATCCAGCTTTTTGGGCAGATCATTCAGTGCGATCTCCAATGTTTCCGCCTCATTGTAACATGGGATCTGAATAATCAGCTTCATCTGCATTCTCCCCCTTCTCTTGTTGGTCCGCCTCCGCCGCATCGATCTGGATCCCTTTGCATCTGATCCCATGTTCGACCCTGCAAGAGTCCGTCCTTTGTATCCGTTCCTCCTGTGTCTGCATGAACAGGAAAAAAAATACTGCATAAACCGGCAATGACACCATCGTCTGCGGCAGAAACAACGCCTGCAGCAGACAGACTGCCGTGATCAGACGATACAGTTTATGCGCCTTCACACGCCACTGTCTCGCATTGCAGATCCGCGTGATCCCTGCGTAGAACAGCATACACGCGGCCGCGATGCCCCAGATGCCAAAGCGCCGCCCCATCTGTCCAAACAACCCAGCGCCCCAGCTTATACTTTCTCCGATGTCATCCGCAAGGATCCGCGCTGTTCTCTGCCATGCAGAATCCTCCACGGCCGCGAAGAGTTCCGCGGCGGCAAAAAGCCCTGCGCTGGCAGTCAGAAAGGCCGTGACCGCTTTCCTGCACCATATTCTCATCTCAGGCACTGTGGCATCCCCGTCCGCATCCCGGGCATACCGGTCCCAGTATTCCAGAAACCATATCCCCATGACTGCAAGCATCAGTTCCATATACACACTGATCTCCAAATCGTATGTGACGATCCCTTTTATCAAAGGCACATTTCCTGTGATCAGGGACATATTGCAGATCAGAAAGGCATACATCAGTCCTGCCTGTGCCGCCCGTCCCACCAGAGCCTTAGACGGCCTGCAGAATATGGGGATCATCAGAGGCACCAGCGCCGCAACAGCCATTCCAAACACGTTCTTTTGGACCGCCAGCAGAAATGAGGCCAGCAGCACATTTCCTCCGTACCATACCTGCCCTCTCTCCTGAAAACAGTAAGCGGTCATATTTACCGTGATACCCAGCACAAGCCACGATACCACTGCATCATCCCGGATCAGAAGCGCTATGAACGGTTCGCAGATCCCGCCGGCAAAATAATAAAGTGTGATCAGAACGCAGACCACGCCGCTGCTCGCACTGTACACACAGAAGATATCCTGTGGAAATTTTTTTCTGCCGGATATGCACGGATACACCAGCAGTAACGCGACCGCGTCCACACCCGCCCAGAAATGGTCAGACTCGGAAAGCGCCCAGAACGCCACTGCCACAGCTGTGATGCCCAGCACGACCGCCAATGCCCTTTCGGATGTACTGCACGCTGTCCATCGCGGCAGCTCCATCTCCCTCTTGCAGATATACACAGCGATGCAGAGAAAATCTGCTACCAGCAGGATCAGCGTCCTCAGCGGCATTCCGTCGACAGAGACATCCACAAATATAAGGTTATAGATCCCTGCCAAAAATAAAATATACAGCTCCGACCGCTCACGGTCCTGCCCCTGTCTATGCCCTGTTCTTCTCATCTTCCCTGTTTTTCCTGATCACGGGCAGGATGCCTGCCGCGAACAGGCCAATCGTCAGCACAGCGATGACTGCGCCCCACATTTTTGTCTGCGACCGCTGTTTTTCCAGCTGCTCCACCTCGTTAAAGACCATATGGTAATTGTTTCCGATCTGCTCAAACTCCAGCTCCATCTCCTCACTGCTGACCAGCGGTACCAGATGACCGGTTCTGACATAACCTGTCGTCTCTTTGACAGAGATCCTGCACCAGCCTTCCCCGGCATCAACGTCCGTCACCAGCACCACGGTCCCTGCCTCCAGTACCGCTGTCACCTCCGATGTTTCATCCGCCTCCTGGTGGACTTCCATGTCCACATCGGCCTTCAGCACGGATCCTGCCACAGTCGTGCTGGTTTCCGCAGCATTTACCGGCACAGACATCGTCAGCAGTGTCCAGATCACAGCAGTCATCATGATCAATATCTTCTTCATAAATCTGCCCTACCCGTTCTATACATGTATTTAGGATCTGTAGAAAAATACCTGACGCATCTTGACTTGTCTATTTCTCCGATTATGCATGTCAAAAAGCCTCGCCGTAGCCCGCTACGCCTACGTTTTTTGACATACATTCTCGAAGAAATATCCTGCGCAAGTTGCATCACTTATTTTCCTACAGCTCCTTATTGTAATAGAGAATGAAATGCCCGCTCGACAAGGCATAGTCATACCGCCTGCCCAGCTCAGTGCCCTGATCAGCCCTGTAGTCTGTCAGCACCAGATCCCATTCACCCATCTCATCCTCATCGTAATCATCCACGCTTTCCCGCATGTCCAGGACCGTGATGTGCGTATCCCGGAGCAGGAATTGTATTCTGCCGATATCGCTCTCTCCATCGCTCTCCAGATACAGGATCCTGCCGGATGTCCGCCCTTCTGTGAGTTCCGTGATCCTGTCCGCGATGACGGAGTCCCTGTATGCACCGATACTGCCTGCATCGATCACCGCCGCGGACGCCAGCATCGCCAGCAGGACTTGCATGACAGCGATCATAAGCAAAAGGGCTGTCCGGCCGGTCTGTTTGCGGCCGGCAGCGATCAGCACCGTGACGGTCAGCATCAGCAATATGCCAAACCCGTATGCCGCCAGATAGAATCCCACCGGATCGGAATCCCCCGCATCATACAGATAGCTCATGCCAAACAGCATACAGGCGTGCAGGCTTGTCTGATGATACCTGCACAGACTGCCCAACACCGGCAAAAGCATGCACAGTTCCAGCACGGCGTTCAGGAGCATTCCACGCCACAATCTGTGTGCGTGCCACATCTCGTACAGCCCTGCAAGGATCAATATCGGAAACACATATTCATGATATCTGCCGTATGCCAGCGCATCCGCCCGTCCCGGATACACTGTACCGACTGCACTGACGAGCAGTGCCCCTGATGCCGACAGCAGTATAAAGCACCAGAATACTCTCCGCTTCCGCTCCTGTCCATACCTGACACCTTTCCACGCATGCCACAGTCCCCAGAGAGCCGTCCCGTAAGTCGCCGCCCCGAGGTACAGCACCTTTCCGGCTATGCTGACGATCAGGTTTGCGGCGCCTTCCAGTGTCATGATATATCGGAGCTTCCCCATCTGTCCCTGGTAATCGTTCACCTGAAAGATCTCTGAATTCCCTCCATAGACCTGGTTCATGACCGTATCCCGGACAGACATCCCGAAAAGAAACAGAATAAATACCACAGCTGCCATGATCGCATACTGCAGATGTTCATTTTTCCTGCCGTCCTCCCTTCCTCCCAGAAAGAACAGCCTGTCGCACAAAATAGACAGCACTCCTGCCACAAGCAGTGAAACAGTCCGCATATGTACGAAATGCATATATACAAGTACCACAAGCAGCAGGAACAGCCAAATTCTGTTCCCGCGCTCCAGGTACTGATACAGCAGCACAGCGGCAAGCAGATACAAAAACGCCAGCAGCGTCTCTGCCATTGTGGTCCTGGCATAAAGAAGGAGGGTGGGAAATAGTGCGGCCGCCGCTGCGAAGGCCGACAGGAGTCTCCGGTCTTTATCGGAAAACAACCTCCCCGCCAGATACTGCAGCATGAGCCCGATCCCTGCCAGCATCACAAAATTCACCGTGACCGCCGCGCGGTATGCCATTAAGCCATCCTGAAACAACAGAAACACAGGTAACAGGATGACGCTGTATCCATAAGAATAGTAGGAGTTCAACGACACGATCCCTGACCAGTCATAACCTGCGGCCGCCGCTGCGTATGACCAGTAACCAAACTCATCGGGAAGGATCGTAAACCCATAGATCCTGCCTGTACTGTATCCGAAAAAACAGCACAGCATCAAAAGGAAAGCTATGGCATATGCATGATGCATGCACCACAGCTTTATCCCACGTATGTGACTATTTTGCAGTGAGCGCATAGGTTCCAAGACCAGCCTGCACCTCAAATGTGACTGTAGCAGGGTTCGTGTCCTGATCTTCAAGGACTGTTATGGCTCCGCCAGGCTGTACACAGATCGCACAGTACTCCTTGCTTGTGTCAGCGTCCTTCGGCAGTCCTGTCACCAGTCCTACTGTTCCACTTGACAGTGTAACCCACTTTCCACTCTCTTTTGCGCCGAGATCAATGTTCAGCGATGCCACTACCGTTCCGCCGATCGCCGCTGCTGCCGCGTTGATGCTCTCCATCGCGCGATAACTCTTCTTCTCATCCGTATCGTAGATGATGATCGCCGCCTTCTGGCTGCCGGTCAGGCCAAGTGATGTCCTGACAGAAGCAAGCGGTGTCGTCACTGCCACGCCCCGGACCTTCTGAGCCGCATACACGCCGGCTATAGAAGTCCTGACATTCGTACCTGCTACGCTCACAGGGGCATCCGCTGCCTTTGACATTGTCTGTGCAAAGGTCACTACTGTCCCTGAGTCACTGGATGATTCGTCTGAGCTGCTGGACGATTCACTGGAACTCACACCCGGATCAGAAACATCTGAACCCGATGCGCTGACCGTCACTGCAGACGCCATAACCATTGACGCTGCAAGGACTGCCGCAAGAATCCTCTTGACTTTGATAGATTTCATTGTTTTTTCCTCCTTTTTGTCCTGGGTGGTACACCCTATCTATATGAAACGTTCCTGTCTCCAGAAACGTTTCAAACACTGTTAAATTCCTACACACTCATGCGCTCACGCCGTCATCTGCAAATTTTGTCAATGGCACATTCAACGCATTGCAGATCGCAAAGTACTCCGCCGCCTCGACTTTTCTCTTCCCACTCAGCAGCAGACTCAGAATGTCCATCGGAATCCCCGTCTTTTGTGACACATGTGTGTACCTGATGCCGTTGTCGTCAAGATATGTTTTGATCTTTATCCCAAACAACAGACTCACCACCTCTCGTACTTCTGTATTTTCTGCCCTTGAAAACAGAATTTCTGTACATTTAAAAATCTTAACAGCTTTTCTGTTTATTGTCAATAGTTTTAACGGTGTTTCTGTATTTTTTTGTTGATTTTGCGGAATGACTATGATACATTCATTTTATAAAAAATTTTGAAAATAAGAGATAGAATAGGAGACACAATGATTTCCAGTGACGATATCAGGAAAAATATATCAAAGAACATAACAAAATACCGGGAAAACGCCGGTTTCTCCCAGCGGGAGCTGGCACAGAAGCTGGGCATCACCCCCTCCCGCATCTCGAATTGGGAACAGGGCGCCAACTGCCCGACGATCGATATCCTCTTCGAGGTCTGCCGGGCGCTCCATGTCTCGATCAACGACATTTATGGCGTATATCCCGACTCGGAGATGATGCTCTCCTACAGTGAGCAGCAGCACATTCACAAGTACCGCAGCCTCGACGAACACGGACGCGAGACCGTCGATGTCATCCTGGAAAGGGAGAACATCCGGTCCAGAGAACTGCAAAAAAAAGAAGCCCGCATCCGCGAGCTTGAGGAAAAGAGATTATTTTGAATCATCAAGTTTCAATACGGACATAAACGCTTTCTGCGGTATCTCCACACTGCCTATCTGCCGCATGCGCTTCTTGCCCTCCTTCTGTTTTTCGAGCAGCTTCTTCTTGCGCGTGATATCCCCGCCGTAACACTTGGCGAGAACATCCTTTCGCATCGCCTTCACCGTCTCCCGGGCTATGATCTTCCCGCCCACAGCCGCCTGGATCGGTATCTCGAACAGGTGCCTCGGTATCTCGTCCTTGAGCTTCTCACACATCCTTCTGCCCCTGTCATAAGCAGACTCCTTGTGCACGATAAAGGACAGCGCATCGACCTCCTCCCTGTTGATGAGGATATCCAGCTTGACAAGCTCAGACTGCTCGTATCCTTTGATGTCATAATCAAACGAAGCGTATCCCCTCGAACGTGATTTGAGCGCATCAAAGAAATCGTAGATGATCTCGTTCAGCGGCAGCTCGTATCTCAGCAGCGCCCGCGTCTCCTCCACGTACTCCATACCCAGATAGCGCCCGCGGCGCTCCTGACATAGCTCCATGATGGAACCGATGAACTCCGTTGTCACCATGATCTCGGCGCTGACGATCGGCTCCTCCATATAGTCGATCTCCGACGGATCCGGCAGGTTGGAGGGATTCGTCAGTTCGATCATATCACCGTTTGTCTTGTGAACCTTGTACACGACACCCGGCGCTGTCGTCACGAGGTCCAGATTGTACTCGCGCTCCAGCCGCTCCTGGATGATCTCAAGATGCAGCAGTCCCAGGAATCCGCACCGGAAACCAAATCCCAGTGCGACAGAGGTCTCCGGCTCGTAGAAGAGCGAGGCGTCATTCAGCTGCAGCTTTTCCAGCGCATCCCGCAGATCCGGATACTTTGCGCCGTCCGCAGGATACAGTCCGCAGTAGACCATGGACTGCACTTTCTTGTAGCCCGGAAGCGGCTCCGCACAAGGGCGGTCCGCATCCGTGACCGTGTCCCCGACTGCAGTGTCCTTCACATTTTTGATCGATGCCGTCAGATAGCCCACCATACCCGCCGACAATTCCTCGCACGGGATAAACTGTCCGGCCCCAAAATATCCGACCTCCACCACGTCAAACGACGCTGCAGTCGCCATCATCCTGATCTTCGTTCCCTTGGAGACCTTCCCTTCCATGATGCGGCAGAAGACGATGACTCCCTTGTAAGAATCATAGACGGAGTCAAAGATCAATGCCTGCAATGGGTTGTCCGCGCTGCCCTTCGGCGCCGGTATCCTGGTGATGACCGCCTCCAGCACATCCTCGATCCCGACACCGTTTTTGGCAGATATCAGCGGCGCGTCCTGCGCTTCTATGCCGATGACATCCTCGATCTCGTTCTTCACCCAGTCGGGACGTGCACTCGGAAGGTCGATCTTATTGATGACAGGGAACACGTCAAGGTCATGATCCAGGGCCAGATACACATTTGCAAGCGTCTGCGCCTCGATCCCCTGCGCCGCATCCACCACAAGGATCGCCCCGTCACAGGCTGCCAGTGCACGGCTCACTTCGTAATTAAAGTCTACATGTCCCGGCGTGTCGATCAGATTGAAAATGTATTCTTCTCCGTTCTTTGCCTTGTACACGGTGCGGACTGTCTGTGCCTTGATCGTGATCCCGCGCTCCCGCTCCAAATCCATGTTGTCTAGGATCTGATCCTGCATCTCGCGGCTTGTCAGGAGCCCGGTCTTTTCTATGATCCTGTCTGCGAGTGTGGATTTTCCATGATCGATATGTGCCACAATGCAGAAATTTCTGATTTTACTTTGATCAAAATTCGACATAATCACTTATCTCCTTTTACTTTTCCTATACCCCATCCAGATCAGCGCGAGCAATCCTGCCAGCAGCGCCATCCACACACCGGTCGGCACATCATAGATATCAAAACATCTGACATTGATCCACATCTGGTTGATCGCACTGTTCGCCTCCGCGTCAAAGTACCGCATGACCGCCGTTCTGTCCATGACATCCTCCGGCGGATACTGACTGTAGAGCTGTCTGCCCATCTGGCTGCGCGTCGTCCTCACCAGGTAGTCCTCATCGCTGTTGTCCCCGCTGAAAAAATACCCGACAGGATAATCCATCAGCTCCTCATCCTCATCACCGGCGCCATAACACCAGTTCAGATATTCATAGATCGTGTCGTCGCTCTCACTCCCGGCAATGGACGAAGTATATCCGATATAATACATATTTCTGACAGCATTGTCCGTTCTCGACAAAAAGTTGACAAACGCCTCCGCCGCATGCTGTCTGCCCGCGTCCTCATCGATCCCGTCCTTCAGCATCACCCAGCCGTCGAACCAGAGATTGGTACTCTCCTCCGGCACTGCAAACTTCAGTTCGAAACCATCCTCGTCCGCCTGGTCCATCGCATACACTGCATCGCCCGACCACTGGTAATTCGCCACGATCTTTCCCGTTATCATATCTGCCTTCCCGCTGTCCGTCTCGAGGGAATACACATTGTCCATCAGCTGGTTCAGCAGCTCCTGTGCCTGTCGGATCGTCTCCGGGCTCACATCATTCATCACATCCGCAAGCTTCTCATGATAATCCTGCGAATGTACAAAAGCTTCGTCTGTCAGTTCGCCGGCTTTCAGGATCCCCAGTGCCGCAAAATAGGAGTCCCGCACATTATCCTTCAGCGTGACCTGTCTGTTAAACTTCGGATTGCCAAAGATCTCCCATGTGGATGCCTCCTCCTGTGTGACGAGCGCCGGGTTGTACAATACACCCGTGATCCCCCACATGTATCCTGCAGCATACTCGCTCCAGCTCTCACCGCCGATCTCATTGGATTCCAGCGTCTCCTGTATGAAGGGCGACACATTATTAATATAGAAATTATTGGGATCCTGCGTATCATAGAAGCCGTCCGAATACGGCAGCAGCCTGTCCTCCGCCATCAGCTTCATGATCATATACTCCGAAGGACACACCAGGTCATACGTGTCCCCCATGTTCAGCTGATTATACAGATCCTCGTTCGTGCCGAAGCAGGAATATTCTACCCGCACTTCCCTGCCATAAGTCTCCCTGTACCAGTCCTCAAACTCCTCATAGAGCGGACGCCCGCCGAAGATCACTGCACCATTGTCAAGTGTGATCGTCTCCTCCTCGTCCCACTCCCCGAGGTCGATATACTCCTCCCAGCTGCACACGCGCAGTATGACAGGCTCCTCCCCCGCGCATGCCGTCTGCCCGAAGAAAACACATGACACAGCTGCCCCAAGTGCCAAACTACCTATTTTTCTCACTGTCCGCACCTGCCCTCCTCTGATTTTTGTCATTTTTGTTCCCGTTCATGTTCATGATCATAACCATCAGTATCACCACCACAAATATGATCGTAGAAAGCGCCCACAATGCTGTCTTGATCTCTGTCTGGGACCCCCTCGTCGCGTTGACCACATAAGTACTGATCGTATCAAAGGTCGCAGGTTTCGTATAGCTCGTGATAAAATAATCGTCGAGCGACAGCGTGACCGCCAGGGCAAACCCGGAGACAACCCCCGGAAAGATCTGCGGAAACACCACGCGCCGGAGCGCCATCGCCGGGGAAGCCCCCAGGTCGAGCGCCGCCTCATAGAGACTGTTATCCATCTGTTTTAATCTGGGCACCACGGACAGATATACGAAAGGCGCCTCCAGCACCACGTGTCCGATCAGCAGCGAGATAAAACTGCTCTTGTCCACGCCGCACACACCGATCAGGAGTATACAGAGAGAAAAAGCCGTCACTACCTCCGCATTCACGACAGGCACCTGATTCAGCGAACCCACTGTCACATTGCCGAACCGTCCCGAATAAAAGACCCCGACTGCCCCCAATGTGCCGAGAACCGTCGACACAAAAGCCGAGCCGATCGCCAGGATCAGCGTCCCCGCGATCATTGCCTGCAGATCAGGCTTTGTGAACAGCGTCTCGTAATTTTTCAGTGAGAAACCATATATCGCTCCGATATTCGCAGAGTCCGTAAAACTGTACACTGCCAGTACCAGGATCGGCAGGTACAGCAGGACCACCATCATCACCAGGAATGCCCTGGAAAAAAATTTCTTCATCGGCCGAGCACACCTCCTCTGCTGCTGCCTGCATCCTCATCCGCATAGCGGTTGGTAAACAGCGTAAACACGAGAATGATCACCAGCAGGACAAGTGCGATCATCGAACCATTGTGCCAGTCATAAGCGCTGAAGTATGCCCCGATCAGGCTTCCCATGATATAAGTACTGTTGTAGAGCATGTCAAGCACGACATAGTTGGTCATGGATGGCAGAAACACCATCACAATACCGCTGATGATCCCGGGCACGGACAGCGGCAGCGTCACCTTCAGAAAGATCTGAACCGTGTCCGCACCAAGATCTGCCGCCGCCTCCAGAAGACTCCCGTCGAGCTTCAGCAGCGTCGTATAGATCGGCAGGATCATAAACGGCAGGAAATCATATGTCATGCCGATCAGCGTATTCATAAACGGATGATACGCAAGATTCCCTTCAATGATCGTCAGGATTTCCTTCAATGCCGTGATCCTGAGCGTAAAATTGATCCACATGGGCATGACAAAGACCATCAGGACCACCGATCTGTGTTTCATGCTGCTCCTCGCCAGTATATACGCGATCGGATACGCCAGCACCAGACAGCTGCAGGTGGTAGCCACCGCGATGCCCAGACTGTAGGCGAGCGTTCCGATCGTGTTGGGGCTGGAAAAAAATCCCATCAGATTACCGAGCGTGAACTGCCCCTCCCCGTCCGTAAACGCATAGTATATGATAACGATCAAGGGCGCCAGCACAAAACATACCAGAAACAGGCCATACGGTATGCACAGCTGCGACCTCTGAAAACGAAATTTGTCCATCTGCAACCTCCATCCGGTTAAGCCGGTCATTTCCTGATGGCATAGTGAAACTTATCCATCGGGATCAACAGGCTCACATAATCATCCATGTTCCACAGATACTCGTCGGATACGATAAAATCCTCGTCCTCCTCGGTCCGGACGACATAGCTGTAGTGATCGCCCTTATAGATCAGATTGATGATATGTCCGCGCAGGATACCTGCTTCCTTGTCATCACTCATCTCGATATCATCCGGCTTCACCGATACGACCACCCTGATACGGCCAGGCTCAATCACATCGCCGTGTGCGTCCACAAGAGCACCGTCCGTACTGAACGAAGCCCCCGGTATCAGCGCTGTCAGGTCGCAGTCCAGCATGCCCCCGAGAAACGTCAGCCTGTAATCTTTGTCCAGGCCGGACTCAATGCGGTTGATCGTATTTTCCGCCAGCATGATGTGGATCCCCTCCGGCTCGATATACAGCCCTACCTGGGTGTTGAGCTCCGCCTTTCTGGTGGACTGCACCACGATCTCATTTTTGCCGGACTGCACCGCGATCTCATAGTGCACGCCTTTAAAGATGACCGAAGTCACAACGCCCCTGATGATGCCCTGATCCGGCGCCGTGATCGTCACATCCTCCGGTCTCACCACCGCGTCGATCATCGTGCCATGCTCCACATCGTCCACACATTCAAACTCCGCACCGCAGAACCGCACCCTGCACCTGCCTGTCATAATCCCGCTGAAAATATTACTGTCTCCGATAAAATCGGCTACAAAGGCATTTCTGGGTTCATTGTAGATATCCTCCGGAGTACCGACCTGCTGGATCTTCCCCTCCGACATCACGACGATCTTGTCGGACATCGTGAGCGCTTCCTCCTGGTCGTGCGTCACATAGATGAACGTGATCCCCAGCTTCTCATGCATGCCCTTTAACTCGAGCTGCATCTCCTTGCGCATCTTCAGGTCCAGCGCCCCCAGCGGTTCGTCCAGCAGCAGGATCTCCGGCTCGTTGACGATCGCCCGCGCGATGGCGATGCGCTGCTGCTGGCCGCCCGAGAGCGTGTGTATCCCCCTGTCCTCAAAATCCTCCAGGTCTACCATCTCCAGCGCTTTCTTGACCTTTTTTATGATCTCTGCTTTCGGGAGCTTCTTGAGCTTCAGCCCGAAAGCAACATTCTCAAATACATTTAAGTGAGGAAAAAGTGCATATCGCTGAAATACAGTATTGATGGGCCGTTTATTTGGCGGCAGATCCCCGATATCCTCACCGTTCAGCAGCAGTTCACCCTCTGTCGGCTTGTCAAAACCCGCTATCATGCGCAGCGTCGTCGTCTTTCCACAACCCGAAGGTCCCAGAAATGTGACAAACTCACCTCTCTGCACTGTAAGGTTGAAATCATCGACCACCCGAAAGCCGTCGTCAAAAGTACGGCTGATATGTCTTAACTCAATAATATTTCCCTTTGTAGTATTTTTGTCCAACGCCTGTCCTCCTCATTTCGTAAACTCATGCCTGCACCCTTCCAGCCGCGTAGCCACTCTATAATGCATCACTTTGTAGTGTATCATATCCTTGCAGGAATTGCTACTGAAATTTTTTTTATTATCCTCAGAAAGCCTTTAACTTTGACACAGATCTGCCGATAACATTTATATATTAACCTGGGAGGGATTCTGTATGAACATTCAATATAAACCGATCGATCTGATTCAGGAGATCCAGAAAAACAATTATTCCTATACACACACTTTTACCAAAAAACTGACGGTAGCCGATGAGAAAGTTGAAAAGCTTCAGGATAAGGCAGAGCGTTTCAAGAAAAGTGTCAAAAAACTAAAGCGCTATTCGTCGGGAGCGATCTCAAGAGACCTGCTCGAGAGCCAGGTGGACGACCTGTTGAAATCTTATAATGATATGAAGAACAGCTCCGGCGAAGTGGCCGACAAAGATGTCCAGAAGCAGCTCTCAAAGCTTGATAAACTGTTCTCAGACAATGAGAACAGCCTGAAGAAGATCGGCGTGGAGACTGTCAACGGCAGATATGTACTGGACAGCAAGACCTTCTCCGAGGTCTCTGACAAGACGCTCAGCACACTTTTTGAAGGCCATGATTCCTTCATCGGAAAAGTCGATAAGATCCTGCGCAAAGTGGATGAAACTGCCAGCGATGCACAATACAGCATCAACGAATTCCCAGTCAGCCAGACCCACAAATACGAGCAGGCAGACATGACGCTTGCAGCCCTTATGACACTTGCAGGACAGACCACGGCAGCGCTGCAGTCCTGTAACGATCTGGTCCAGTCCGGACAGATCTCCGATATCGATGTCCAGAATTCCGTTAAAAAATTATTGGCCTATTTTGCCCAGTCCGCATACCGCACGGACAGTGCGAACGAAAGCCCGAATATAGACAGGCTGAACCAGCTGTGCCTCAGCCAGAGGGATAAGCTTGCCGATCTTGGCATGACTTTTGACAGCCAGCAGAAAGAGATGACGTTTCATGCCGGTATCGATATGACGACCCCGGATTTTCAGAATGCATACAATGAACTGTTTGGCAAAAATGCCGCGTTTGGAAATGCCGTCATAGGATACAGCAAAAATGTCTTTAATGATATCATCCAGCCTGATCAGATCGGCGTATCGATCATTGATACCCAGGCGTAAAATATTGCATTCTTTCCACAGCAGAGCGGCAGACAATTTCATTTGTATCCCGTTCTGCTGTTGACTTAGGAGCTGTCAGTTATTTTTCTACAGATCCTTATGCTCCAGAACATATCCTTCAGGCAGATCAGTGTCCCAGCATATCCTCGATAAAGATCCCGTACCCTTTCGTGCTGTCCTGCACGAGCACATGCGTGACAGCGCCCACAAATCTGCCGTTCTGTACGATAGGCGCTCCTGACATCCCCTGGACGATTCCGCCCGTCGTCGAGAGCAGTCCTTCGTCTGTAACCTCGATCGAGATCTGACGGTTTACGGCTTCTTTTCCCGGCATGAGCTTTGTGATCTCCACGTCATAGTATTTTGACTCTCCATCGATGGTGCACAGGATCTGTGCCGGTCCTGTCGTCACCTCCTGCTTCAGTGCGATCGGCAGCGCCTCCCTCCCGGCAGTATATTCATTCAGAAGTTCTGCGTTTGCCACGCCGTAGATCCCCTGTACGGTATTGTCCACGATCACCCCCGACACCTGGTCCGGTTTATACTCGATCACCCCGGTCAGTTCGCCCGGGTTCCCTCTCTCTCCGCGCTTGACCGCCACGATCTCCGTATGGTACAAAAGCCCTGTTCCAAGCTTTAAGAGTTCCCCTGTATCCATGTCATTGATGCCATGTCCCAGCGCGCCAAACCGGTTCTGACTGTCTATATATGTCATCGTACCGATCCCCTGCGCGCTGTCCCTGAGCCACGCCCCCATCTTGTAGACATTGTTTCCATCCGCTTCCGGTTTGATCCTGACCTGGATCAGCTCGTCCTTTCTGGAAACCTGGAAAATGATCTCCGCCCCGTTTCCATTTTCCACATACTCCCTGACCTGTTTCTTGTCGCTGATCGCCACGCCGTCCATCGCCGTGAGGTAATCGCCGGCCTGCAACTTGTACTCGGAAGGTGCATACTTGTCGCCGTTCACTCCCTCAAAGCCGCCCGTGTCCACCACCAGCACGCCCTGTGTCCTGACATAGATCCCGATCGGCCTGCCTACCGGAGTCAGGGTCGTGTTCTCTATGACCTGTATATCGACATCCTTGAGCGGCACGACCCCAAAAAGTTTCAGCCGCATCTGATAGGAGCTTGTCGTTTCCCCTGCCACGATCGTGAGCGGCTGATTGAGTGCCAGCACTGTGTCGGAATCCGTGCTGAGGATTCCTGATGCCGGTATACGCAGATTAAATTCTTCGCTTGTCCCTGCTTTGATACTGATCGTACTTGGTACCGTACTCTGGTAATATGCGTAAGTTGCCCAGCAGAACAACCCGACCGCAAAGCCCAGAAAAACATATAAAAATAAGAGATATTTTATCCGTCTGCTGAGCGCAGTATGTTTTATATTCTCTGCTTTCATCCATTCACTACCTTACTAAGTTGATCCTCACCTTTTTTTGACTGATTGTAGTATATGGATTTTTTTATAAAATAAACGACACGGATTTTTTTTCAGCAAAAATATCCGTGCCATTTTACAGAACTTTACATATTTTTTTCGGCAAGCCGCTTCTCGCGCTTTATCCGCCTCCGCTCTTTTGCCTCCGCTCTGCCCTGTTTGCTCATCAGCAGATAAAAGCTTGGCAGCAGCAGCAGGATCAGCAGCGTGGAAGTGATCAGTCCTCCGATAATGATCAGCGACATACCCTTCATCATTGCCGCGTTTTCATTTTGCGTGAATATCATCGGGATCATCGACAGGATCGTCGTCAAGGTCGTCATGAGGATCGGCCTCAGACGCAGACGCCCGCTCTCCATCAGCGCATCGTTCAATGACATGGTCTCCTTCAGCTGGTTCGTCGTATCGACGTACAGGATACCATTATTTACCACGATACCTACGAGCATCAGCACACCCATCAGAGCAGTCATGTTCAGCGTCGAACCTGTGATGAACAGCAGGAAAAAGGAACCGATCAGGCTGAACGGAATACTGAGCATGACCATGAGCGAAAATACCGGCGACTCAAACTGCATGGCCATGACGAGGAAGATCAGGAAAACTGCTGTCAGGATCGCCTTTCCGATCGCCGAAAACTCCTCGTTGATCATCTCATTCATCATATTTTGTGTCTGACCTACACCCTCGGGGAATTCGCCTCCCCGTTCCGCTGCATCCACCGCCTCTACAATGGCCGTCTGTGCCGTAAACTTGGCGGCATCCGTCGTGTATGCCGTGATCGAAACCTGATATTTGCCATCCTCTCTCACAAGTGTATCAGGCACATCGGAATACACCGCTTCCGCCACGTCCCCCACCGTGATCACACTTCCCGCCGGAGTGGCGATCTCAAGGTTTAACAATTGATTCATATTGACGTAGCTGTCCTCTGGATACTCCATTCTCACGGAATACTCCTCTGTTCCGATCGTCATGTCCATGACCTCGACACCGCTGCTGGCATTGTACATCTCACTTGCCACCTGTACGGCAGTGAGCCCTACGTTCATGCACTTCAACGGATCGATCTGTATCTTCACCTGCGCGGCATCCGATGTCAGGTTGCTCGAGGTCTTGATGACGCCCGGGATCTCCATCATGATCGCATCGACCTGTCTCGCGGCGGTCTTGAGATCCTCGATGCTATCCCCGCTCATGTCGACCTGCGTACTTGACATGACACTCATCATGGAGGACATCCCGCTTCCCGATGCCGATACGATCACACTCATGTTCGTACTGTTCAGCAGTTTCTCATTGTACTCATCCACGAGCTGGTTGATACTCTTCTCGCACACATCTGAAGGATATGCCGTGATCGTCGCCGAAGACCCGCTGATCGTCAGGTTACATCCCGCAAAATCCGTATCATCAATCACCATCTGTTCGATGAACTGGATATTTTCATCCATCACCTCAAGCCGTGTTCCTGACCGCTGCTCGATAGAGATGCTCATATTGTCAAGCCCTGTCGCCGACATCAGTTCCTGGTCGAGCTGCCCTGCCAGCACAAACGCCAGAACCAAAAGCCCTACCGACACCAGCATGACCGTCTTTTTCTTCAGCATGATATGCTTCAGCAGCGTCTTGTAGCCGTTTCCGACCTTTCCCACGATCTGGTTTGCCAGCGTATCCTTCTTTTCCTTCGGCCTGTATTTCCAGAAGAAGATCGGAATGAGCGTGATCGCCACGATCAATGACGACATCATGGCAAAGATGATCGTGAATCCAAGCTGTGAAAAAAGCTGTCCCGCAAGCCCCTTCATCGTGGCAAGCGGCAGATATACGACCACCGTCGTGATCGTTGATGCCGACACGGAGGATGCCACTACCTTAGTACCGACCATCGCGGCATCCTTGTAATCCGGTTTCTCATCCTTCAGTCTGAAACAGCTTTCCAGCACGACGATCGATGCATCAACCATCATACCGATTGCGATGACCAGCGCTCCCATCGTGACTACATTTAGCGAAAATCCTGCAAAACTCATAAAGATGAGCGTTGCGAGAAGCGATATCGGCATGGAACTGCCGACGATCAGGCTAGCCTTAAAATCTCCAAAGAAAATGAAGAGCACCAGCATGGAAAACAATACGCCCAGCACCAGCGTCTGTGCCACGGAACTCAGCGAGGATTCGATGCTGTCCGCCGCGTCGTATGCCACAGAGATCTGAATTGCCGAATTTTTTGCCGCCACGCGCTCGACCAGCGATTTCACATGGTTCGAGACATCAACCGTACCTTCACTCTGAACCTTTGCGATCCCCACGCTGATACTGTCCTGTCCATTAAAACGGCTGATACTGCTGTTCGCCTTGGACGTCATGGAAACTGTAGCAATATCCGACAGCGAGATCGTCGTCCCCCTGTTCGTGATAATGGGTATCTTCTGCAGATCCATAAGGTTTTCCGGTTTAGAGGAGGCAGACGCATTGACGCTCTGCGACCCCTGTTCGACACTGCCGATCGGGATCGTAAAATCCGTCGTCGTGATGTATGTCCTGATATTAGCCATGGTCACGCCGTACTGCTGCATCTTGTCGCTGTGCAGCTGTATCCGGATATAATCCTCCTCTCCGCCCGACACTGTGATCTGGGCGACATCGGAAAGACGCTCCAGCTCAGGCCGGAGTTCATCCTCCACAAACGCCAGCACATCCGTATCGCCGGTTGATGTGACTGACAGCGTCATCATATCCTGCGCGTTCATATCCATCTCGATGATGACAGGATCCTGTGCATCCTCCGGCAGCTGCAGGGACGCAGTGTCGATCGCACTCCTGAGATCCGAGTACGCTTCATCTGTATCTGTGCCATATTCATAGGAAAACATGACCAGAGACATGTTTTCTGTCGTCTGCGAAGTCACGGAATCCACGCCGGATAACGTCTTACCGGAATCTTCTATAATCTTGGTCACCAGCTCCTCCGTCGTCTCCGGATCACCGCCCTGGAAGATCGTCATGACAAACAGCATGGGCATCTCCAGATCCGGTGTCAGCTCCATCTTGAAGCCAAACACAGAGCTGATACCAAAAACAAACAGAGCCAGCACGATCAGCAATGCCGAAACAGGCCGTTTCAGGGCCAGCTTGGTTAAAGAACTCATAGCTTATGCCCCCCTATTCCTGTACAGTACTTTCAGTATCTTCGCTGTTCCCGGTATCTGCACTGCTCCCCGGCACAGAGATCTCCACGCCGTCCCGCAGCTGGGCTGACCAGGTCGTAATGATCGTATCATCCCTGGTAAGCCCGTCTGTGATCACGATCCTGTCATTGTCAAAGAGCCCTGTCGTCACTTCTGTCCGCTTTGCCTTTCCGTCCACAGCCGTATATACATAAGCCTTTGTTCCATCATAATAGACCGAATCATACGGTATGATGACCACATTTTTTTCATGATATGTATCTGTCGTGACAGTAGCCTTTGTACCGGAAAGCAGATTTGAAGTGTCCCCCTTGACAGCCGCTTTGACCTTAAAGAGCCCTGTCGTCGCATCGATCGCGCTTCCGATCTCGATCACTTCGCCATCGTATATCGCATCGTCCTTCTTTAACGTGATCTTCTGTCCGACCGAAAAAGTATTCCGCACATCCTCGCTGACGTAATATGTGGCGACCATCGTATCTTTATTTGAGATGACAAATGCCGGATTACTTGATGTGGCGAAATCATGTTCTTTCAGATTTACAGTCTCGATCACCCCGGAGATCGATGCCGTGATCGTATAACTGTCCAGACTTTCCTGTGCCTGCTCTATGCCGAGCTTTGCCTGTTCTATGCCAACCTGCGTCGCAGAGATCTGATTCTCCACCGTCTTCTTCTGCTCTTCGCGGATCTCATTGCTCTGGATATTTGTCGAAGTCACAGCCTGGCTGTACGAGTCATATGTACTATCGATATTCTCCTGGATCGTCTCTATGCTCTCCTCCAGCTGGTCGATCGTTGACTTGTACTGGGTGATGGCGCCCTCTACCGGTGCCACCTCCGCAGCCGCCGACTGATATCTCTGCATGGCCGCCGCATAGTCTGCTGCCCCCTGCGGTGTGTTTTTGTCAAATGTGTCCGCATAATCCTTGATCTCGTCGACATCTTCCCTGAAATCATACTCCACTTTCAAGTCCGCCAGCTCACGCTGCTTTTCGCTCAGTTTGTCCTTCGCCTTCTGCAGATTGTCCATCGCATCCAACAGATTATCCTGCAGTTTGTTGACGCCGTCCTCCGCCTGCGATACCTGGTTATCCAGCTGCATATCATTTAAGGTGGTAGCGCCCTCACCGTATTGAATGTTATAAGCACGCTGTGCGTTGTCAGCTGGATCTGTGCTGTCCGCATGGAGATCTGTGCATTATCAAACTGCATCTGCGCCATCGTGCCATCAAGCACAGCAAGCACATCGCCCGCCTCAACAACATCGCCCGCCTGAACCTTAACCTCAAGCACCTCCGCCGTGGCTTTTGGGATCACATATACGGACTCGTCCGGACTGATCGTTGCAATAAAATCAGCGCTGAGCTTCATCTCACCCACTTCAGGACTGGCAGTCTCTACCACCGCCACATCCTCCACAGTCTGCTCCTCCGGCGCCTGTCCACACCCCCAGAGAAATGAGACCGGCAACACCGCACTCAGCAGTAATGCCATTCTTTTTTGTCTGTTTTTCATTCTTTTCCCTTCCTTTTTCCACTTCTGCCGCATCACATTCATTGCCTCATTTTCATAATTTACATTTACATCTCCATGCCATTTTACCCAAAAATTTTACAAAATAAAAGAGTATATCGCATTTTTTATCTAAGTTTTATGATTTGTTGCATTCTTAATTTTTTTTTAATAAGGCCGCACTTGTTATTTCCATTCTGTTTTGATTATAATAGAAACGGTACATTGGATTACTAATTATATTGCGCAAGGAGGAAATCTATGAAAACAAATTGGGAAAAGCTCAAAAAAAGGGCAGCATGCTCCATACTGATATTTGTAATCGCAGCATCTGTCATACCGCCCCAGTCTGTCTCCGCAAAGGAGAGCATCGGAAACGGTATCATTCTTTCCACAGACAGCATTACCCTCACAGACGGGGCTTCCGCGACCTTCACGGCTGTACTGGGTGACGGGGCTGACGCGTCGAGGCTTGCCTGTGTCGTCGCTGACCCGAATGTCGCGGCCATCACCCCTGTAGCCTATGCAGCCAATGCAGCAGCATATCAGATCACTTACGGAAACGGCGGGTCGACAGTCGCTGCCGTGTACAGTCTTGACGATCCGGCAGTCGTGGCTTATGTGGCCATCAATGCGACGCCGCTTGTCATGGAATTCCCTTCCAGACTGGGAACCAACCGCGACAACTACTGTACTATGGTGAGCTATGAATTTGTGCCATATGATTTCAAGTACGCTGATTTCAATGACTACAAGTATACGCTGAATCTGCAGTACCAGTGCACTTCCTACAAGGATGATGACTATAACAGATGGGGCTGTTTCGGATACTTCTATGATGCTGCCGGAAACGTGCTGTCAAAAGTACATCTTTATTGCAGCGCCCTCTCCAAGGGAAGGGTGTATCACAGTGAATTCAATGTTCCGGTCAATGCAGTCCGGTTTTCTGTAGAGGGATTTTAAAAGGAGCGCAGATGCGCTCCTTTTTTGTATCGATTCATTTATTGGTCACAGTGAATCAATGATGGAATTGATCAGGTTGGTGATCTCCTCCACGGACGTCTCGATATCCGTATAGATCCCTGCCGACTGATTGGACAGATCCTGCATGCTCTTTGCAACAACCGCAAACCCCACGCCTGCCTCACCGCTTCTGGCAGCCTCGATCGTTGCATTGAGGGATAATATCGTCTGTTTCTTGGCGATCCCCTTCAGATGTCCTGTCTTCTCGTTGATCATCTGCACCAGTTCTCCTGATTTCTTGATATCATCCTTCACCGAATCAAATCTTCCGGTATTTTTATGATCCAGCTCCTCGAGACCCGCTGCCTGACTGATCACCGTACTCAGCATCCGGGCGGCACCCTTTGTCTTTTTATCCACAGAATGAGAGACGACCACTGCGCCAAGTCTCTCCCCATTCACCACAATGTCATACGCATCCGTTTCCTCACCCTGAAAATCATGCCCCTGCGTCAGGCGTTCACCCTCCGCATCGACCACGACAGCCTCCAGACCCGCAAAATCCGAAAAGGCATCCTGCAGTTCCTGCAGTTTCTTTACATCCACACAATCGTTCAATATCATATCCCATCCTCCATTCCGCATAACTGACCTATCTACAGTATACAGATATTTTCAGATATTTTCAACATTTATCTGTTGTTTTCGCTACCTTTTCTTTTTCCGGGCTGTCGCGATCAGCTCTCTCGCGTTCTCCCGCACCGTATCAGTGATCTCATCACTGCCGAGCATCCGCGCGAGCTCGTCAACAGTCTCCGTCCCGTTCAGCTGTACGATATCCGTGACGGTCTTATTGTCCACTGCCTGCTTGGCAATCTTGTAATGGTTATCCGCCATCGCCGCGATCTGGGGCAGATGCGTGATACAGATGATCTGGTGGCTCTGCGCCAGATGTCCCAGTTTCTCCGACACCTTCCACGCTGTCTTGCCGCTGATCCCGGTGTCGATCTCGTCAAAGATCATGGTCGGTATCCGGTCCCTCGACGCAAGTACAGTCTTGATCGCCAGCATGATGCGCGACAGCTCGCCGCCGCTCGCCACGTTTCCAAGGCTTTTTAACGGCTCGCCCGGATTCGTGGAGATCATAAATTCCACATCGTCATATCCGTTGGAAGTGATCTCTTCCTTCTTCCGCACCTGGATCTCAAACTGCACATCCAGGAAATTCAGATCTGTGAGCGCCGCGATCATGTCCTTTTCGAGCTTCGACGCCTCCTTGCTGCGGATCCTGGAAGCTTTTTGACACAGGCTCTTTAACTGGGTCTGCATCTTTGTGACCTGCTCTTCCAGCCGGGCTTTATACGCATCTGCATTGTTGAGCTTCTCGATCTTCTCCCCGAGCTGTGCCTGGTACTGCAGGACTGACTCGATGCTGTCCCCGTATTTGCGCTTCAGATGATTGAGCAGGTTCAGCCGTTCCTCCATCTGGGCAAACCGCTCTCCATCAAACTCCATATCTGCCATGTACTCTGCGATCTCCCGGTTAAAATCACTGAGCAGGGCATCGATGTTCTCGAGCTCGTCGGCAAGCTCCTGCGCCCTGTCGTCATAGCTCTCCACGCTGCGGAGTTCCCGCACCGCATAGCCCACCGCGTCCGCCGCAGACTGCTCTCCGTTTCCGGTAAGCTGATACGCCCTGTCCGCCGCCTCAACGATCTGTCTGCTGTTTGCCATCTTCCGGTAATCTCGCTCGAGCGCCTCATCCTCACCCGCTGTCAGCCCAGCCTCCTCGATCTCCTGATACTCAAACTCCGCCAGGGAAAGCTCTTTTGCCTTTGCCCCGTCATCCACACAGAACTCCGCCAGCTCCTTTTTCAGCTTTCCATATTGCTGATATCTTTCCCTGAGCTCCTCCCGGATCACAGCAAGCTCCTCCCCGGCAAAAGAATCCAGGATCTCCATATGGTTCCTCTTGTACAGGAGGGACTGATGCTCATGCTGCCCGTGAATATCGATCAGAAGCTCGGAAAGAGCCCTGATCTGCTTTGCCGTGACCGTCTCCCCGCAGATCTTAAACAGATTTCTGCCGGGCTGTATCTTCCGCTGGATAATGATGATCCCGTCGTCCTCCACAGGGATCTCCATGGCTTCGGCTGACTGCCTCATGGCATCGTCTGTCACCTGGAAGACCAGCTCGACAAGCGCATAGTCCGCGCCTGTCCTTATCAGATCCTTGTCCGCCCTCGCTCCCAGCGCGAGATTGATCGAGCCGATAATGATCGATTTGCCGGCTCCAGTCTCGCCGCTCAAAATATTCAGCCCTTCCCCAAAAGTTACTTCTGTCTCTGAGATGAGAGCCAGATTTTTCACATGCAAGCTAATTAACATTTTTGTACCTAACCCTTTATAATTTCGTCTAACTTATCCATCACCATCTTGGTTTCCTCAACAGTCTTTACCGCGGCAAATATCGTGTCATCGCCCGCTATGCAGCCGACGATCTCCGGAAAGCGCATGGCGTCCAGCGCCGCAGCCACCGCCATCGCCATCCCCTGCACTGTCTTCACCACCAGTATGTTCTGCGCCATATTCATCGAGACAAAGCCGTCACGGAGCACTCGGATATATTTGTCCCCCAGCTTCGTATCCCCATTCTGCAGGATGATATATTTCTGCCTGCCGTTTCCCGAAGCGATCTTTGACAGGTGCAGTTCCCGGATATCCCTGGAAACGGTCGCCTGGGTCACGTCAAAACCCTCCCTGCGCAGATAGGAAGCCAGCTCCTCCTGCGTCTCGATATCGTACTTGTTGATCAGTTCTACTACAACCTCATGTCTCTTTCTTTTCATCTGGTTCCATTCCATGCCTTTCGCAGAGTCTGCTCAGAACACACGCATTTTCCTGTGCAGCGTATCCAGAAAACTTCCCTCACTGAGCTTTATGATCTTGGTCACCTTATCCGAGCGTATGATCCGTATCTTGTCACCCTCATTGAGATTGACCGGACATCTGCCGTCAAAGCTGGCGTCCACCTCCTGCTTTTCTCCCGGCTTATACTGCCCGATCTCAATATCTATGACATCGTCCTCCGCAAGTATGATCGTCCTGTTGTTGACCAGAGTGTGGGAACAGACCGGCGTCATCATGATCAGCCTCGCCCTCGGCTCGACGATCGGTCCTCCTGCCGACAGATTGTACGCGGTCGATCCTGTCGGCGTGGAGATGATCATGCCGTCCGCGCTGTATGTACTGAGCATCCGTCCATTGACGTAAATGTTAAAATTGATGACGTGCAGCGCACCCTTTCTGTTGATCACGATATCGTTCAGCGCCGTCTGCGGATTGGAACTGATGCCAGATATCACCGGGATCCCGCTCAGCATCATGCGCGGCTCGATCTCATACCGGTTCGCGATCAGGCTGTCGAGCGCCGTTTCGATGTCCTCCCTGTCAACCTCCGCCAGATAACCCAGCGTCCCCAGGTTGACACCGATCATCGGGATATGATACGACACATATTCCCGCGCCGCACGCAGCATCGTACCATCCCCTCCGAGCACGATCATGCCCTCCACCTTGTCATCGACCCTGCCGCTGCAGAGACATCCCTTCAGATGCAGATAGTCCCGTATATACTGTGTGACCTCGCCTTTCCCATCTTTTGTCTGGTTTGTATATATATAAAATGTTTTCATTCATTCCCCATATCTCATTGTCAGACATCCAGCGTCCTATGCGCGGATGAAACCGTTTCCCTTATAAGCTCCGCAAACCGCTCTTCCTCCATACCGGCTGCATCCTGCTCCGCCTTGACCAGATGCACCAGATATTCGATATTGCCCTCCGGTCCCCTGATCGGTGAAAAATCAAGATCTCGTATCTCAAAGCCCTTTTCCAGCGCAGCGGAGAACACCGTGCGGATGACTTCCATATGCACCTGCGGATCTCTCACAACACCCTTTTTTCCTACCTTCTCTTTTCCCGCCTCAAACTGAGGTTTGATGAGACAGACCATCTGTGCACCGGGATCCAGCAGGCTGTATGCCGGTCCCAGTATCTTGTCCAGTGATATAAAAGACACATCGACCGACGCAAACTCAAGCCTGTCCTCGATATCCTCCGGGACCATATACCGGAAATTCGTCTTTTCCATACAGACGACCCGCGCGTCATTGCGCAGCTTCCATGCCAGCTGCCCGTGTCCCACATCCACAGAGTAGACTTTCTTCGCCCCGTTCTGCAGCATACAGTCCGTAAAACCGCCCGTGGAGGCTCCGATATCCATACATATTTTTCCGTCGAGCCGCAGGCCGAACTGCTCGACAGCCTTCTCCAGCTTCAGACCGCCGCGGCTGACATAGCGGAGTGTGTTTCCGCGGACCTCCAGCCGTACCTTTGACTCATCGAACATGGCTCCCGCCTTGTCCTCCTTCTGGTCATTGACATACACGCACCCTGCCATGATCACAGCCTTTGCCTTCTCGCGTGACTCTGCAAGTCCCTGCCGCACCAGCAGCACATCCAGACGTTCCTTCATACTTTTGCGCCCTTCCTCAACCTATCATCTGTCTATGGCTGTCTCCTGGGACAATTCCCCGCACAGCTCCAGGATCCTCTGTGTGACCGTCCCCGCATCGATCCCCACCTCTCGGCGCAGGATCTCCACATTTCCGTGCTCCACATACTCGTCAGGGATATGGATCGTCAACAGCTTTGTCCCGAAATGATGCTCGTCGAAATATTCCCTCACCTTCTCGCCAAATCCGCCGCTTGCCACATTTTCCTCCATTGTCACGATCAGTCCGTGATCCTCGACGGCTTCGTCCAGTACCCCTGTGTCGACCGGCTTAACAAAACGCGCATTGACAATACTGCAGCGCAGTCCTCTTTTCCCGAGCGCCTCCCGCACTTCAAGCGCAGTCTTTACCATACTGCCGACTGCAACGAGCGCGATACCGCTCTCCCGGCAGATCCACTCCGCCTTTCCAAAGCGGATCGGCTCTCTGTACTCGCGAAGACCGTCATACGCCTCGCCCCTCGGATAGCGGAGTGCGATCGGTCCCTGGAAATCCACCGCAAATTTGAGCATATCGGACAGTTCCCACTTATTCTTAGGCGCCATAATGTGCATATTCGGAATAGAAGACAGATAGGACAGGTCAAAGATCCCCTGGTGCGTCTCCCCGTCGCTTCCCACGAGTCCGGCCCTGTCGATCGCAAAGACCACCGGAAGGTTCTGGATACAGACATCATGCAGGATCTGGTCATATGCCCTCTGCAAAAAGGAGGAGTAAACTGCCACGACCGGACGCATGCCCCCGGCTGCAAGCCCTGCCGCAAAGGTCACCGCATGCTCCTCGGCGATCCCCACGTCAAAGAATCTGTCGGGGTACATATTGCGGAACCGCTTCAGCCCCGTGCCGTCCGGCATCGCCGCCGTGATCGCCACGATATCGCGGTCACGGTCCCCAAGCTTGCACATCACAGTCGAAAAGACATCCGTATAGCTTGACTTTGTCTTGGGAACCAGCGGAAGCCCTGTCTCCACGTCGAAGGGCTCTGCACCGTGAAAACGCGCCGGGTGCTTCTCCGCAGGCGCAAAGCCTTTGCCCTTCTGTGTGATCACGTGCACCAGCACCGCCGATTTGCAGCGTTTCGCCTCCCGCAGGACCTTCATCATGGCATGGATATTGTGTCCGTCCACAGGCCCCAGATATGTAATGCCCATATCCTCAAAGAACATTCCCGGGATCACCAGCTGTTTGACAGAACTCTTCGCCCGCCTGATGCTCGTGACGATCGGTTCCAGATTGGACTCCATGAGAGAATTGTAGATCCCCTCCTTCATATCAAGATATTTGTCCGCCGTTCTGATATTGTTGAGGTATTTGGACACACCGCCGACATTCTCCGAAATGGACATATTATTGTCATTCAGGACAATGATAAAATTCTTTTTCAGCCGCGACGCATTGTTCAGCGCCTCGTAAGCCATTCCACCCGTGAGGGACCCGTCGCCGATGACAGAGATGATCGTGTGATCCTCATTGCGCAGATCACGCGCCTTTACAAGGCCAAGCCCTGCGGAGATGGACGTGGAGCTGTGCCCTGTGTCAAAACAGTCGCACTCGCTCTCCTTTCTCTTGGGAAATCCACTCATGCCGCCGTATTTGCGCAGATTCTCAAATCCGGAGCGCCGCCCGGTCAACAGCTTATGCGTGTAGGACTGGTGTCCCACATCCCACACGATCTTGTCCTGCGGCAGGTTCAGGCTCAGGTGCAGCGCCATGGTCAGCTCCACTGCACCGAGGTTGGAGCCAAGATGTCCCCCCGTGACGCTGATCTTGTTGATCAGGAACTGCCGGATCTCCTCCGCCAGGAGATTCCAGTCCTCGGGTGCCACGTTCTTTATATCGTTTTCTTTCTCTATCGTGTCTAATATCATACTCATATCATACTCAGCGCCTTTACCTTTCCGATTTATCTGTTTATTTGATCCGTGTGATCAGACTCCGTATCAGCTCTATCAGGAATTCATTCTGAAACCCTTCCTGATTCAGGGATTCCAGCAGTTTCACCGCATGGTCTGACATTTCCCTCTGCTCCTGCGACGCCGCCTCGACTCCCCGCAGCGTGACATAAGTCGTCTTCTGGTTCTTCGCGTCACTGCCGACAGGCTTCCCGAGCGTCTCCAGACTGCTCGTCACATCGAGGATATCGTCCTGGATCTGAAAAGCGACGCCGATCTCGCAGGCAGCCTTCTCCACCAGCCTGACCTGGGCGTCCTCCGCCCCCGCCAGTACAGCCCCCGCCATCATGGCAGCCTGTATCAGCGCCGCGGTCTTGTGCTCATGGATGAACAGAAGGTGCTCCTGTGTCACCTGATCCCCGAGATTCTCCGCTTCGATATCAGCTGTCTGTCCGCCGATCATCCCATGGATCCCTGCCTTCTCTGCAAGTATGGAGAGCGCGGCCGCCTTTTTGTCCGCGTCGCTGCCCGGCATCCCAAAGGACTTCAGAGCGGTCTCAAAGGCATAATTTAAGAGCCCGTCGCCCGCAAGGACTGCCATGGCATCTCCGTAGACGACCCATGTCGTCTTCCTGCCCCTGCGGTATTCATCATTGTCCATTGCAGGCAGGTCATCGTGCACGAGTGAATACGTATGGATCATCTCGATCGCTGCCATAAACGGCTCGATTATCTTGTCCGTGCCGCCAAACAGCCGGTACGTCTCCGCCATCAGTATCGGCCGAAGACGTTTGCCGCCCGCATTGACACTGTAGTTCATCGCCTCCATCACCGTCCTTGCCCAGCCGCTTTCGTCCGGAAGATACGCCTTCAGGATGGCCTCTGTCTCTTTTACCCTGCTTTCCATCTCTCTGTCAAAATTCATCTAATTCACCATTTTCGTTCAATTTGAGAACTTCCTTCTCCACCTTGTCGATCCTGTCATTGCAGGACTTGATCAGTTTCATGCCCTCTTTATATAATTTGAAGGATTCCTCCAGCGGGATATCCTCCTGCTCCAGTTTTCCGATCGTTTCCTCAAGCTTGTCAAATATCTGTTCAAGCGTCTGCTCCTTCGCCATACCTTACCTCATCAATCTCCTTCACTTCTGCCTGTATCGTACCGTTCTTCACATAGATCCGCACCATGTCCTCCGGCTTTACTGCATTGACATCATTGATCACCCTGTGGCCTGCACTCTCAACATATGCATAGCCCTGACTGAGCTTTTCAAGCGGTGACAATCCCTTTAACTTCTCGGCATACAGCGCCAGCCTGTGGTGGTGGTGTGTCAGCACACCGGCCATCAGCCCCGACAGCCGTCCCTCCAGATCCATCGTGTACGTCCTCTTTTGTTGGATCTGGTTCACGGGGCTGAGATATCTCAGCTGCAGTTTCTGGTTCTCCAGCCTGTTCTGCTGCTTTCGGATCTGCACCTGCACAGCATGGTTCAGGGTATTGCTGTACGCCGCGAGCTTCTCCATCAGCTGCGCGAAGTCATAGACTGCAAGCTCTGCCGCCGCCGAGGGCGTCGGCGCCCTCAGATCCGCCACGAAGTCCGTGATCGTTGTGTCCGTCTCATGTCCGACTGCCGATATGACCGGGACACTGCAATCAAACACGGCCTGCGCTACCGCTTCCTCGTTAAACGCCCACAGATCCTCGATGGAACCGCCGCCCCTGCCGACGATCATCACGTCCACGCCAAGCTGCTCCAACGCACGGATCCCGTTTATGATGCTCGCTGCCGCCTGGTCTCCCTGCACGATCGCCGGATACAGTATGATCTGTATATAAGGATTGCGCCTCGTCGCGATATTGATGATATCGCGCACTGCGGCTCCTGTTGGCGCCGTCACGACGCCGAGTGTCCTGATATATCCGGGAATGGGCTGCTTGTACTCCGGTGCAAACATTCCCATCTCCTCCAGCTTCCGTTTCATGCGGTCAAATTTCTCGTACAGCACGCCGGCGCCATCGAGTGTGATCTGCTTCGCGTAGAGCTGGTATTTTCCATCCCGCTCATACACGTCAATCGTACCGCCAACCACAACCATCTGCCCCTCCTCCAGCCGAAAGGAAAGTCCGGTGCGGTTGCCGGCAAACATCACACAGGCGATGACGCCCTTTGCATCCTTCAACGTAAAATAAATATGCCCTGACGAATGGTACTTGCAATTACTGATCTCTCCCTTGACAAAGACAGACCGCAGCATATAATCCTGCGAGAACATGTTCTTGATATAGGAGTTGATCTGGGCAACCGTATAAACATTCTGTTTCACGAACAAGCCTCCATACCTTCTGACCGTCTATGCGAATTTCGCAAGCACCCCGTTGACAAAACCCGACGATTCCTCCTGCCCGAATTTCTTGGCAAGCTCGACCGCCTCATTGATCGCGACACCTGTCGGCACATCGTCGTCAAAGACGATCTCGTACACGGCAAGGCGCAGGATCGTGAGGTCTACCTTCCCCATTCTCTGTGTCGTCCATCCTTTTGCCTGCCTGTTGATCATCGCATCCAGCTCATCGAGCTTTTCGATGATCCTGTTGCTTTTGCTGGAAATATACGCGGCATCTTCGTCCCTGATCTCCTGCAGTTCCCTCTCCTGTGCCTCCGTCCTGAGGTTTTCAAAGAAGAACTGCTCCTGCTCGGGCATTTCTTCCCTGTCGTTAAATTCAATCCTGAAAATATATTTGAATATCTGTTCCCTAAGCTCTCTTCTGCTCATTTATCTTTTCCTTAATCCATATCCGCACGACCTGTATCTGCGCGGCCCCTACTTGTCCGATGCCATCTTGATCCCAACGATCCTGATATTGACATCAGAGACATTGAACCCGGTCATCGTCTCGATCGCATTCTTTACCTTCTCCTGCACTTTGTTGCAGGTCGTGGGAATGTTAAAGCCGTACTCCATTGTGACCGCAAGCTCCACGGACACATTTCCGTCGAGGATGTCGACCTTGACGCCCTTTGTCTGCTTCTTCATGCCGACCTTGCCCATCAGCTCATTCGTGATATTGCCGACCATCGCACCCACGCCGTCCACCTCAGTCGCCGCAAGCCCTGCGATCATCGCGACGACATCATTCGCGATCTTCACCGTGCCAAATTCCTTCATCTCTGTCTCTTTTTCCATGCTTCTAACCTCCTGTATCTTTTTCTGCACTATATTTTATTATATCATTATCCCATAACTTTGCAAAGAAAAAATCAGTTCTATTAACATACTTTCCCAAAATATGTCATTCCATTCTCCTATATATTCCAAAAACTGATCGTCCTCTGTTCTTCGTTCGAGGTATAAGCGATGCTCTCCCCCTGCCTGTCCACAAAATCAAAAACCGCCTGCGACTCGATCAGCGTCCGCATCATCTGCTCATACGCCTCACTGCTGCCGCATTTCAGCGTCACATACCCTGCCTCCCTCGTCGCCTCACTGCCAAAAACAAGGGCGAGCCTGGCGGCATCGTAGCTGTCAAAGAACAGCCCTTCGCGCACAAAATAGTTGTCATCAACTGCCGTACACAGCGGCAGTTCCACCACTTTCTCGATGGAATGCGTCCTTGTGATCTCATCCGTCGTCACCAGAAAATAGTCGTAATTGATCGGCGGGACAAAACCGTCCAGTGCACTTTCCGTGCCGCCCGAGGCGTATGAGGCGTCACCCCATGTCGGATCCAGATAATAATACTCCCCGTTCACACGCACCAGATCCCACCCGTGCCGCTCGCCATTTGTGAAGCCTGTCACCAGCACGCACTGGATCCCAGCCTTCTGCAGCATATACTGCATCGCCTTTGCATACCCCTGACACACTGATCTTCCCTGCAGGAAAACAGAGCGTATGTTCTGATTATTCTCCGCTGTCCTGTCATATTCCGTGTGGTCGATCAGCCATTCATACAGGTATCTGACCGTACTGTACTCATCCTCGTGTAACGGCACCTGCTGAAAACACTCCGCCAGCCTCTGTTCGATCATAAGCTTTGCCTGTTCTGCCTCCGCGTCAGTCATAGAATACTTCCCGCTGAATGTAAGCCCGGTCACGGTACCGCCGATCGTGTACTCCGTATACTGATATCCATCCGTGTAAAAAAGTTCGGGATGGTCGTTCATCACGCAGGCAAACACGACGTCCAGGACTGACTTGTCCAGCGTGGACAACGGCACGCCGCTCTTCATTCCGGTCAGCGCATCGAGCACTTCGAGATAGATCTTCTGCTTCTCCCCGTCCAGATGATGGTATGCATAATAGAGCTCAGACACTTCCCTGGTGTCCTGCTGCTCCTGCGTACTGTCGCTTTGCGGCTGTTCCGGTTCATACTCACGCGGCTCTGTCGTACTTTCTGCTTCCCCGGCATTTTTCTCCTCGCGAATGATATCCTGCAGGCCTAACATGCCCTGATCTGCGCAGCCCTGTGCAAAAAGCACCACGCTGCCGACCAGCACTGGCCACAACACTGTCCATTTTCTCATCAATGCTTCTTTACTCCTGATCAATTTCTGCCGAATTCCGAGAGCACCAGCCCCTTGTTCCTGTCGATCGTCATCCCGATACTCCACTGGTTGATGAACAACAGCAGCGGATTGCCCTTCAGATCCTGTATCTTCTTCATGTCCGAAGTGCCGGAGAGCCTGTCCATATCAACCTCGTCCTTGTTCTCGATCCACCGGATATACTCATATGGAAGCGACTCAAGCTTGATCTCGACATTGTACTCATTCTCCAGGCGGTATTTGAGCACATCGAACTGAAGTACGCCGACCACGCCCACGATGATCTCCTCCATACCTGTGTGAAACTCCTGGAAGATCTGGATCGCACCCTCCTGGGCGATCTGATTGACACCCTTAATGAACTGCTTGCGCTTCATCGTATCGATCTGCCGCACCCTTGCAAAGTGCTCCGGCGCAAAGGTCGGTATCCCCTCATAGCAGATATCGTTTTTGGGCGCACAGACGGTGTCTCCGATCGAAAAGATCCCAGGATCAAACACGCCGATGATGTCGCCCGCATACGCCTCATCGAGTATCCTGCGCTCATCCGCCATGATCTGCTGCGGCTGCGAGAGGCGCATGACCTTCCCGCCCTGCACGTGTTTCACCTCCGCGCTGGCGTCAAACCTGCCGGAACAGATGCGCATGAACGCCACCCTGTCGCGGTGCGCCTTGTTCATATTTGCCTGGATCTTGAACACAAATGCGGAGAAATCGTTGCTGACAGGATCGATCTTCTCCCCCTGGGATACCCTCGGAAGCGGCGTTGTCGCCATCTTTAAAAAGTTCTGCAGGAATACTTCCACGCCGAAATTCGTGAGCGCCGAGCCAAAAAATACAGGCGTCAGCCTTCCGCCGCGCACCTCCTCGATGTCAAACTCCGCACTCGCCCCGTCGAGCAGCTCGATCTCATCCCGCAGTGTGGCAAGCGCCTCGTCACCGATCTTTTCGAGCAGCAGCACCTCATCATCCATCGGGATCACCGTCGTCTCCCCCTCCTTTGTCCCCTTCTGGGTATCAGAGTAGGTGAGCACATGGTTCCCATGTCTGTCATAAACGCCCTTAAAGCGCTTTCCCGAACCGATCGGCCAGTTGACCGGACAGGTGGCGATCCCAAGCTCCTTCTCGATCTCGTCCAGAAGCTCAAACGTGTCATTCGCATCCCTGTCCAGCTTATTGATAAAGGTAAAGATAGGGATCCCCCTCATGCCGCAGACTTTGAAAAGCTTCCGCGTCTGTGCCTCGACTCCCTTTGACGCATCGATCACCATGACTGCCGAATCCGCCGCCATGAGCGTCCTGTACGTATCCTCCGAGAAATCCTGATGCCCCGGTGTATCCAGGATATTGATACAGTAACCGTCATAGTTGAACTGCAGCACAGAGGATGTGACCGAGATCCCTCTCTCCTTCTCGATCTCCATCCAGTCCGAAACCGCATGTCTTGCTGTCGCCTTTCCCTTGACGCTCCCTGCCAGGTTGATGGCGCCTCCATACAACAAAAATTTTTCAGTCAGGGTCGTCTTGCCGGCATCGGGATGCGATATAATGGCAAACGTCCTCCTCTTGTTTATCTCTTCTGCAATCACACTCACTGATCTGTCCTCCATCTATACTTAGTCTGCTTCATTTTGTGTCCTGACCTGCCTGTACATGCTGGTGCCGGACACCCTGCCCGCCACGCCGAGACAGTCAAGCACTGTCGCCGCGATATCCGCAAAGGTCTCCCGCGTGCCAAAGTTTACTGGCTCCACATGTTTACCATACATGAGAAAAGGCGTGTACTCCCGCGTGTGGTCTGTCGTTTTTGTGTACGCCGGGTCGCATCCGTGATCCGCTGTGATCATCAGCAGATCCTCATCGCCAAGCTTTGCCATGATCCCGGGAAGTTTCCCGTCAAAATAAGACATCGCCTCCGCGTAGCCGTCGACATCCCTGCGATGCCCGTAGAGCATATCATAATCGACCAGATTGATGAAACACAGACCCTCGAAATCCCTGTCGAGATACTCGAGTGTGCGCCCGATGCCCTCCGCGTTCCCGCCCGTATACACGAATTCCGTGATCCCTTTTCCGGCAAAAATATCGTTGATCTTCCCGACCGCGATCACGTCCCTGCCCGCGGCTTTGAGCAGGTCCAGCATCGTCTCATGCGGCGGCAGCAGAGAATAATCATGGCGGTGCGCCGTTCTGACATAATTTCCCGACGTCCCCACAAACGGTCTCGCGATAACACGCCCTACCCCGTGCTTTCCCTGCAGCAGGTTACGCGCCTTCCGGCAATAGTCGTACAGTGTTTCCAGCGGTACGACCTCCTCATGCGCCGCGATCTGGAATACGCTGTCCGCGGACGTGTACACGATCAGATCCCCCGTCCTGACATGCTCGTCACCGTAATCCCTGATCACCTCCGTTCCCGAATACGTCCTATTGCAGAGCACCCCCCTGCCTGTAAGCCTTGAAAATTCATCCAGCACCTCTGCCGGAAATCCATCCGGATAGGTCGGCAGAGGATTCTCCGATATCAGGCCGGCGATCTCCCAATGCCCTATCGTTGTGTCCTTTCCACGCGATGCCTCCTTCATCCTTGCAACTGCTGCGAGCGGCGTCCCCACCGGCTCTGGTTTCCTGCACCTCACGCCCTCGATATGAAAAAGCCCCAGCTTCTGCAGATTCGGCACATGAAAAAGTGAGCTCTCGGAAACGGAGCCTATGGTATTCGTCCCCTTGTCACCATAGGCTTCCGCATCCTCCATCTCACCGATCCCAAAGCTGTCCAACACGATCAAAAATACTCTTTTCATATGTGCTCCTTTCCGCCAGACTGCCCCTCGCGATGCGCATGATCAAGGCAGTTCGCAATATAATACTTTAGTATACCACATTTATCCAATTAATTCCACATATTTATTCCTCGCCGGATACTTCCTCGGATACGGTGTCAGATTCGCCATTGGTGACACCCGACACTGTGATAATGATATTTTCCGGAGCTACATCTGTTTTTCTCTGCACGATATCCAGGATCTGGGCAGTCTGTGATTCCGTGAGGTTCGCTGTCTCCACCATGACATCCGCTTTGTCGCCGCTGATGCTCACCACAGTCTCTGCAAATCCTTTTGCCTCAAGGAGCATCTGCGCGTCCGCTTCCTTCTGGGCGATCTCCGTGAGTGCGATCATACTG
>VSNO01000179.1 GCA_009774375.1 Lachnospiraceae bacterium | reverse complement strand
CAGGCAGGGCTGAAACCGGATGCAGTGGTTCTGGTGGCGACAGTCAGGGCGCTCAAATATAACGGCGGAGTGGCAAAGGCTGACCTGAATACTGAGGATCTGGAAGCACTCAGAAGAGGTATTGTGAATCTGGAAAAGCATATTGAAAACATACAGAAGTATAAGGTGCCGGTGATTGTCACACTGAATGCGTTCGTGTCCGACACACAGGCAGAGATTGAATTTGTAAAGAGCTTCTGCGAGGATCGCGATTGTGATTTTGCGCTCTCGGAAGTGTGGGAGAAAGGCGGAGAAGGCGGTATAGAGCTTGCGAAAGCAGTTTTGAATACATTGGAGACGAAGGAGAGTCATTTTGCCCCGCTCTACGAAGATGACTGTCCGATCATTGAAAAGATCAGATGTGTCGCAAAGGAGATCTACGGAGCGGCAGATGTCGTGTTTGCGCCCGCAGCCCTGAAACAGATCGAGAAACTGGAAGACCTTGGTTTTGGCATGCTGCCTGTGTGTATGGCGAAAACACAGTATTCCCTGTCAGACGATCCGGATCTGCTTGGCAGACCGGAAGGATTTTGCATGAATGTCAGGGAAGTGTATGTTTCGGCAGGCGCAGGATTTGTGGTAGTGCTCACAGGTGCGATCATGACAATGCCGGGACTTCCCAAAAATCCGGCGGCATACAATATCGATGTGACGGATGACGGTGTGATAACGGGATTGTTTTGAGACGTGTGATTGGGGCTAGTAAAGCATGAAATGTCCAAATTGTGGAAATGAGTTGGAAGAGGGAAACCTGCTTTGCGAGAACTGCGGCTATGAGGTGAAGATCGTACCTGACTTTGACATAGAGCTCGAGGATAAGTTAAAGGAATCCATCAGTTCTATGATGGAGGATATAGCTGAGGCGGGACTGACCGACAACACGTCTGACCAGATGACAGACCGTGAATTTGAGGATGAGATCAAACTGTCCGTCAGCGGTTATTTTTCGGACAGATCTTTTCATCTGTCCAGGGCGAAAAAGGTAGTTCTCGCAGCGGCGGCTGTGCTCATTGCGGCATGCGGGATCGCGGCATGGTCGGTTCACAAAGTAGATGAGTACAGGTACAATTCTTTTGACTATCAGTATGACAAGGCGGTTGTGTGCGCTGCGCACAATAATTATTCCGAGGCGGTGGGGTATCTGGAGAGAGCGCTCGCCATCGATCCGGAAGATTTAGATGCAAGATTTCTGCTTGCAAAGTATTATGAAAAAAATGGACAGCAGCAGAGTACGATATCACTGCTCAGGGAGCTGTTGGATATTGATACGGTATATGAAAAAAGGGATGAAGTGTATGATATGCTGCTGAACATATATGAATCTCAGAAAGAATATGTCCAAATGAGTGAATTGCTGGAAGAATGTGATGTGTCAAGGATCGTGTCAAAGTATAACAAGTACATCGCACTGAGACCTGAATTTAACAAGCAGGGTGGTGTGTATGACGAGCTGATCTCCATATCCCTTAAGGGAAATACACAGGGTTTTGTGTACTATACTCTGGATGGAACGACACCGACGGATCATTCGGATGTGTACGAGACACCGATCCTGCTCGAGTCGGGAGAGTATACGATAAAGGCAAAGTTTGTAAATATGTATGGTATAGAGAGCGAGGTAGAAACACAGCATTATTATATTAATCTATCGATACCGGACAGCCCTGTGATCAGTCTGGACAGCGGCACTTACAAGGAACCTGCATTGATAGAGGTACACCGCGATTACGGCACGAAGGTTTATTATACAACGGATGGATCGGTTCCGGCCAAAAACAGTTCCCGGTACACGGATCCGATCGAGATGCCGTATGGCATCAGCAACTTTTCATTTATTGCGATCGACGAATCGGGTCTTGGCAGTGAAGTGGTGAATCGGACATATCATTTGGAAATACAGGCCAATTTTGACACAGAGCTTGCACTGCAGGTATTGAGGAACAACCTGTGGGCAGACGGGAAACTGTCGGATGTGGAGGGGAGTGTCCCGAACAAGCCCGGAGTGAATCAGTATAAGGTCAGAACGCTCTATAAGGCAGAAGATACGATATATTATATTGTCTACGAGGAATATGTGGATCTGACAGGGGAAGCACATGATACCAATGTGATCTATGCGATCGATGTGAGTACGGCTGATCTGTATCAGGCATATAAGGTCGATGAGGGGAAGTATGATCTACAGCCCTTTGATGAGCCGTGATCTGCGAAAAAAGTTGAAATTATACAGTATTTCGTATACAATGATAAAGATGCGTGAAGTTGTCTTCAAACGATTGGCCGGTATGCGAACATGGAGTATAAATATGGAATGGCATCAAACAGGAAAGGTATGGTGAAAGAACTGATGTACAAAATTTTAGAAGCAAAAGAGCTCACTACGAATATTTATTCTATGGTAGTGGAAGCGCCGCGCGTGGCAAAGAATTGTCAGCCGGGGCAGTTTGTGATCGTAAGAATGGATCAGGATGGCGAGAGGATACCGCTCCCGATCTGTGATTATGATAGAGAGCAGGGGACTGTGACGATCGTATTTCAGACGGTAGGCGCTGAGACGACCAGAATGGCAGTGCTGAAGACGGGAGATTTCTTTCATGATTTTGTCGGGCCGCTGGGCTGTGCTTCTGAGATGGTCGGTGAGGACAAGGCTGAGCTGGCAAAGAAGAAGATCCTCTTTGTGGCAGGCGGTGTGGGAACGGCACCGGTCTACCCGCAGGTTAAATGGTTACATAGCAATGGCATAGAGGCAGACGTTATTGTCGGCGCAAAGAATCAGGAGCTGCTGATCCTGGAAAAGGAGATGGAAGCGGTTGCAGGCAATCTGTATGTCACAACGGATGATGGTTCCTACGGACGCAAGGGCATGGTGACACAGACGATTCAGGAGCTTGTCGATGAGGGCAAAAAATATGATCTGTGTATCGCGATCGGTCCCATGATTATGATGAAATTTGTCTGTAAGCTCACGAAAGAGCTGGGGATCCCCACGATCGTCAGCCTGAATCCGATCATGGTAGACGGTACAGGAATGTGCGGCGCATGCCGTGTCACAGTCGGCGACAAGGTAAAGTTTGCATGTGTTGACGGTCCGGAGTTTGACGGGCATCTTGTGAATTTCGACGAGGCGATGAAGCGTCAGCAGATCTACAAGACTGCGGAGGGAAGGGCAATGCTGAGATTGCAGGAAGGTGATACGCATCACGGCGGATGTGGACATTGTGGAGGTGACAAATAATGGATGTATTGACGAAAGTACCTGTACGTGAGCAGGAGGCGGCTGCCAGGGCAAAGAATTTCGATGAAGTCTGCCTTGGTTACAATAAAGAAGAAGCGATGGAGGAGGCGACACGCTGCATTAACTGCAAGAATGCGCAGTGTGTCAAGGGATGCCCTGTGGCGATCGACATTCCGGCATTTATCGAGCAGGTGAAGCTTGGAAACATTGAGGAGGCCTATCAGATCATCAGCCGTTCCTCGGCGCTTCCGGCAGTGTGCGGACGCGTCTGTCCGCAGGAGAGCCAGTGTGAGGGCAAGTGTATCAGAGGCATCAAGGGTGATCCGGTCTCGATCGGCAAGCTGGAGCGTTTCGTTGCGGACTGGGCGAGGGAGAACGGGATCAGGCCGGAGCTGGCAAAAGAGAAGAACGGCAGGAAAGTGGCAGTGATCGGTTCTGGTCCTGCGGGTCTTACCTGTGCAGGTGATCTTGCAAAGCTCGGTTATGACGTTACGATCTTTGAGGCGCTTCACGAAGCGGGCGGCGTACTGGTGTACGGGATTCCGGAGTTCAGACTGCCGAAGGAAGAAGTTGTCGCCAAGGAGATCGCAAATGTGGTATCGCTGGGCGTCAGGATAGAGAAAAATGTGATCATCGGCAAATCGATCACGATCGATGAACTGATCAGCGAAGAGGGATTTGAGGCGGTATTTATCGGTTCCGGTGCGGGACTTCCCAAGTTTATGGGGATTCCTGGAGAGAATGCGAACGGTGTATTCTCCGCCAACGAGTATCTGACCAGAAGCAATCTCATGAAAGCGTTTAACGAGGATTCCAACACCCCGATCATGCGCGGCAAGAAAGTTGCGGTCGTTGGCGGTGGCAATGTCGCCATGGACGCGGCAAGGACAGCGCTCCGTCTGGGCGCGGAGGTGCATATAGTATACCGGAGGAGCGAGGAAGAGCTTCCGGCGAGGGTGGAGGAAGTCCATCATGCAAAGGAGGAGGGCATTATCTTTGACCTGCTCACCAATCCGACAGAGATCCTCGAGGATGAGAATAACTGGGTACGCGGCATGAAGTGCATCAGGATGGAGTTGGGGGAGCCTGACGCATCGGGAAGGCGCAGACCTGTTGAGATCCCGGACAGCGAGTTCGAGATGGAGCTTGACACGGTGATCATGTCTCTTGGAACCTCTCCAAATCCGTTGATATCATCTACAACGGAAGGATTGGAGACCAATAAATGGAAATGCATTGTCGCTGACGAGGAGTTTGGCAGAACTTCCAAAGAAGGCGTGTTTGCAGGCGGCGACGCAGTGACAGGCGCAGCGACAGTGATCCTTGCGATGGGCGCTGGCAAAGCAGCAGCAAAGGGGATCCATGAGTATTTGTCGAACAGATAGGCAGGAGATTTGACGCATGTCAGACAGAAATGATGATATAAAAGTATATCAGGATAAGAAGACAAAGGCAGAGGATTACAAAAGCTCTGCCTATACTCTTTTGTTTGTGGGTGTGATCGGAATGATCGCACTCGTTTTGATGATGGCGGGTGTGCTGCCTTTTCGTTTCGCCGGTGCGGGCAGATTCATCACATATGGGGCGATGGGGGTTTTGTTTGCCGTATTTATCGTGATGGGAATCTCTTCGTTCCAGTCCTCGAAAAGATATGCCATGGAAGCAGTGCAGGAGGACGATCTGACAGAGCGGATCAAGGCATGGGCGAAAGCGCATCTCACGGCGGATGCGATCAGGAGATCTACGTGGTCTGAGACAGGAACGCCGGACGAGATGAAGTATTTTCAGTATTTCGAAGCGATCAAAACGGCCGTCACACAGGAGTTTGGGAGCATGAACGCCTCTTACCTCGATGCCTTATGCGAGGAGCTTTATGCGGATCTATTTGAGGAGCAATGATATTTCGGGATGAACATAACTTTTGTTACAGTGGGGAAGATCAAAGAGAAATATTTTCGCGATGCGGTCGCAGAGTATCAGAAAAGGCTTTCGAAATACTGTAAGCTGGAGATCATTGAGGTGGCGGACGAAAAGACGCCCGATAAGGCATCTGAGACACTGGAAGACCAGATCAGGCAGAAAGAGGCGGAACGCATCTTAAAGAATATCAAGGAAAATGCATACTGTATCGCACTTGCGATCGATGGCAGGAAGCGCGATTCTGTTGGGCTGGCAGAACATATTGAGCGGCTTGGACTGGGCGGAAAGAGCAGCCTGGTGTTTGTGATCGGCGGTTCGCTCGGACTGCATGACAGTGTGATCAGACGGGCAGACGAGAAACTCAGCTTTTCAGATATGACTTTTCCGCACCAGTTGATGCGGGTCATTCTGATCGAGCAGATCTACAGGTGTTATCGGATCATCAATGGGGAACCGTATCACAAGTGAGGTGGGTGGCAGGAAGTCCAACACACCCATAATCCCATATCTGCTAAAATATTAAAATACGAGGGATGAACAAAGAATAAAGATTACAGGCATATAAGATGCGAGAAAGGAACAAAGATGGATCAGAAGACCATTGATGAAGTGAGGCGAATCCTGGAGACAGAACCACCGATGCTGTTTCTGGGAGCAGGTTTTTCGGTGGGTTCTTCCAATGAGCATGGAGACATCCCTCTGGGAGACGGACTGAAACGTGAGATTATTGAGCAGTTTATTGAGGGCAAGGCGGCGGAGGAAGAGAAAAAAGAAGTGGAGCAGTATGAGCTGCAGGACGTGTGCCAGTATGTGGATGATTCTCTGAAAAATTATACACAGCTGCGCGATTTTCTGGTGGAACGGCTGCAAAATGTAAAACCTGCAGAGTTTCATTATAAATTATCCCGCTATCCGTGGAAAAAAATTTACACAGTTAACATCGATGATCTGGTGGAGGCGGTATATCGCAAAAACAAAGAAAATCTTCTTGTTCAGAACCAGCCGTCACAGAAGAAGAAGGAAACAGATCAGGATTTGGAGTATATCAAACTGCATGGCTGTGTCAATGGACTCAGAGAAGAGCTTGTGTTCAGCAGAAAAGAGTACAGCAATCTGATCAGCGGAAGGATGAATTTCAAACTCAATGATCTTGTGCATGATATCCAGTATGAGAATTTTTTGTTTATCGGAGCCAGTCTGGATGAGGCGGATATTGATTCCTATGTGACAAAATACGAGCAGGCCGGATATTTCCGAAAAGGGAAAATGATCTTTGTGGATCCTAAACCGACCATCCGGTTCAAAAACCGGGTAAAAGCTTTTTCCGGTATTTTGCTGGAATGGACCGCAGAGCAGTTTATGGCGTTTTTAGAGACAGTCCGCTATGACCCCGATGAACAGGCGAAGTGCGTGAAACGTCTGAATTATTCCGGGATTCATCTCTATCAGGATATCATTGGCAGCATGGATCAGAAAGAAGTATATGAAAGCAGGCTGTATGAAGGCTATAATTGTGAATGGCGGGATGTGTTGGAAAACTGGCTGTTCGAAAGTCCTTATTTTGAAGAACTGAAAAGGCGGATCGGCAGGATTGATTACGGGGAGGGCAATACATACTGTGTCGCACTGTATGGGAATCGGCTGGTCGGAAAGGGTTGTCTGTTAAAGCAGATCGGCGCGTGGCTGTACGGGGGCGGTTGTACGGTGCTTGAATTTAAAGGGAAAAGCCTTGATCCCAGGCGGCTGTTTGAATTCATGCAGATCGACAAAGGGAATCAGTATGTGTTGTTGATCGAGGATGCCAGTTTTAATTATAAAGTGATTGAAAAGATGTACAGGGAAAATAACACTGGTAAAAAGCTGCTGGTGATCACAACTTCCCGCAATTATTATCACCTGAAAAAACGGTATTACCTGGAAGGGAATCCTTACGAAGATTATGAAGTAAAGGACAAACTGAATTATCCATATGCACAGATCATTTATCGAAAATTATCTGAAAAAGGGTATCTTGGCAGCCTGCCCCGCCAGGAAAACCAGGGCTGCGCCGAGATCACGAAATACAAGATCCTGTGTAACCTGTTTGTAGAGATCACCTATGGCAAATATTTTGAAAAAAGGGTGCAGGATTCTCTGAATGATCTGTTGGAAGATTACAGTGAACAGAGTCTGAGATTGTTTAAAGAGCTGACCTTGTTTGATCAGATTGATCTGCCTTATTATCCCAGTGAAATGCTCACGGCCAGATATTCCATTGACTTTAACTGCTTTCATGAAGCGGGTACGGAAAAGATATCGGCCAGTGAGGAAGTGATCGTGGATTTTGTGAGGGTGGATGCCGAAGGCGTTACCCTGAAGAATCAGGTTATGCTGGATCAAGTATGGAAACATACGACACTGGAAGAAAAACGGGAGATGGTGCTGGATGTACTGAAATATATTGCCCCTTATTTTTCGGAAAATGATAACAACTACTGGCGGATGATTTTTGAGAGTTTTCTCAAGGAAGACATTTTGGAAAATAAGCTGCATTTTAAGCTGGAAGATATTCTGCAGTTGTTTTATCAGCTCAAAGAAGAATACGGAGAGATCAGTTATTACTGGCTGCAGATGGGCATTGTGGAACAACGGCGGAAGGATTATGCAAAGGCATTGAATCATCTGCAGATGGCAAAAAGCATACGTCCCAGGTCTTATCAGATTCAGCATGCCATAGCGCGGAATTATTTAAAACAGGCCAATTATACGGAAGATCTTGCGGAGGCGGAAGCGCTGTTTAAGATCGGGGAGAAAAAGATGTTCGAACTGATCAACAGCCATGAATATTATAAGAACAAAGCAAAAAGCTTTTCCGTACACTGTTATGTTCTGGAGGAGATCAGATATCTGAAAAAGCATGACAGGAAGATAAGCAATGATGATATCAGAAAGATGAAAAGACTCATTGATTCCATACTGGATATCAGGAATGATTATATCAATGGTCTCCTGAATTAATTTAATTCTCTGCTGCGTAATCAGGACAG
>VSNO01000178.1 GCA_009774375.1 Lachnospiraceae bacterium | reverse complement strand
ATTTTTTGGTACTCTGTTCACCGCCACTTGCATCTGTTATTCCCCCAGCTCAGCTGGGGGATTGATACTGTTTCATTGCATTCATAGTGGGGATCCGGAATCAGGCCGTTTGCCGCCAGATCGTGCATGACACTGCCGGGCACTGTCGCCGGATACCACCAGCGCACATCGCCGGTATCCGGTTTGACGGAATCGCGCCATACCCAGTCCATCCCCACAAACTCCTTCATTTTCCAGTCATTGCCGTTTAAGCTGATCTTCTTTGCTGCATTCATCCTGCTTCCTGTTCCCCTCTCCTGCGAGTCTCTCTGTCCCATATCAGGACCCGGCCTGCAGCGCCTGTACCGCCATCATGGCTGCCCCTGCTGCTGCCTCTTCCTTCCATTCCCCAAATTCCAGCGGCATGCCGAACAGCCGCTCCACTTCCTGTGCCAAAAGCCTGTTTTTGCGGATGCCATTGCCGCTGGCCGCGATCCTTCTGCGTCCCTTTCTCAGATCCGGCGGAAACTTCAGATACAGCTGGTACAATTCCTGCGCCATCCCTGTCACATAGGCACTCACCAGATCCGACGGATGGAAATTCTCCTCCGTCAGGTTCCGCACGCTTCCGGAACTGCTGCCCTCTCCTCTTGCGCCGCAGAGGCTTGGCGTGACGACCAGCGTGGTCTGCCCCGCAGCCATTCCCATAGCTGCCATCTTCTCATAAACATCGATCCCAGCATCGGTCTTCGCGCCGGTAAACAGCTCCACCGTCTCCTCAAAAAAAGCGGCAAGCTTCTCATAAGCCTTTCCGCCGTTTACCGATGCCTGCACATAGAGATAGCGCTGCCGCGTAAACGGTCTGATCTCTCCCGTCTGTAGGGGATCGAGCCGGGTATCCGTCACAGAAACCTGTGCCCCGGTTCCCACGTTGACACTGACCACGCGGCTGTCCTCCCCTGCAGCCGCATAGACACTCGCCTGATTGTCCCCGACTGCCGGCATCACCGGTATACTGCGGTAGTATCCCGCCGTCCTGCGCTCTGTCCTGACCTGCGGATAAAACCGTGTATCCACCCCCGCCGCCCGCAGCGCGCCAAGATCAAACCTGCCTGCGGAGAGGTCAAACCCGCCAAAGCTCGCCGCGATACTGCAGTCCGTGCCTGTCTCTGACAGACCGCACAGCCGCATTGCCAGATAATCCCCAATGTTTACCATACCGACAGCCTCCGCCGGGATCTCCCCCATTTTGTCCAGCACAAAATGGGTTACGGTCCCATAGCCCGCATACATCGGACAGCCGGTCTTGCGGGAGAGCCATTCTGCAGCCTCCATCCCCTCAAAAAACTTCTTTCCGCACGTTTCCTTCCATGTATAATAGGGCGAGACAGCCATGCCCTCCCGATCCACATATACAATGCCATGCATCTGTGCGGATATGCCGATCACGCCGATGCCTGCGTCCTGTTCCAGCAGCCAGTCCAGCTTCTCCCTTGCCACAGACACGATCCAGTCTGCATCCTGCCGGAATGTCCCTTTCAGAAACCGGTTCGGGGCGCTGACGCTCTCCTGTATCCTGCCGCTCTCCTGGTCATACAAGACCAGACAGATCGAGGTCGTTCCTATATCTATTCCAACAGCTTTCATGACGTTTCCTCTCCCATGCGTTCTCCATAGACCACTTCCAGAACGGTGTCCCCGGCGCAGGAAACAGTCACAAACTTCGTGCCTGCTGCCTCCCGTTCCTCCCAGACCGCCGCCCGGCCGTCGATCCGGATCTCCCTGGGACTTTCTCTGGTGAACAGCCCAAAGGTCCCCGCATCGCTGACCCTGAGCGCAAGGCGGTCAGCCCGCTCATACAGGGGGGTGATACAGCCTGTGGAAATGAACTTCTCCAGAATACCGGCCGGACATACGTCCTTTGCCGGCAGCAGCAGAAAAAACTCCGCATCATTCTGATCCAGTTCGAACTCATATTCTGTCTCTTCCGTCAGACAGAACAGCGCACGGCTTCTGTATCCGCAGACATACCAGTCCTGTCCTCCCAGTCCCGGAATATCGGAAATGCGAAGGCTTGCGCCGCACCGTTCCCGGTTCTCCCCGATGTGAAAGGCAGCGATCACATAGCTGTCTCTATAGCGGTTAAAGAGTTTCAATATCCCCTTTTTTCTGACCGGATCTTCGAACAGGCAATCACAGGTCGGCACACCGCTGTCCTCACACCGTATGACTGTCCCGTCTTTTCTGATCAACGGCCAGATACAGGCGGGATCTGTCCTGCCTGCCTGGTCGCTGGTGTAGACCGGGCCGCCGCTGACTGCGCGCAGCACCGCATTCTGCCAGCTCTCCACATGGTCGCTCCAGAACATATCCCAGTCATTCCAGTAAAACTGCCCCTGGAGCAGGGAATTGAACGCATTCTGTACGGCATGCTCCCTGAAACCATGTTCCACCTCCGGCACAAAATCGTCACTGCTCCTGGAAACCGCACTACTGGGACGGTTCCACATATCCTCGCTCGCCATGCCCATACAGTTGATGACCGCATTGTCAAAATGCAGCGCCACAGAAGCGTTCAAACCTGCATGTACCGCCGCGGACGCCCTTCCGTACTCTTTTCTCCCCGCATGGAAGAGCGAGATGGCGCTCTGCCCGTCAACCTTGACAAAATCGATCCCGCATCGGTTCTTCAGATGATCATGCCATATATCATAAAAGCGAAAAGCTTTCCCGGCATCTGCAGCCGGGACAATGCGGCCATCCGGAAGCCTCTCGCTGCCTTCCTCCAGCGCTGCCTGCGCCGGACTCCTGTCCTGCAGTCCGTTCCAGTATCCCATGACGGCATGCCATACGCCAACCTGCTCCATGCCAAATTCCTGTTTCATGCGGCGCACGCACTGCCCCAGTCCCTGGGGAAATCTGTCCCTGGCGGCATCCAGCCCCAGAAGCACCTGCCTGTCATAGTCGGCATCCAGCCACCCGTCATCGATCAGCGCCCACTTTACAGGCACCTGTTTCTCCTGCAGTTCTGTCAGCTTGTCATAGATCCCTTCCGCGGAAACCTTCTGACAAAAAGCATCCCAGCTGCACCATCCCAGCTTCTCAAAGACTGCCGGATATCTGCGGTTCCTGCGCAGCATGGCCGTCCTGCCGGTCCGCTCCAGCACACAAGACACCGCTTTCTCACAACACTGATACGGATCCCTTCCCCATGCATAGGACAGGCAGATGTCATTCAGTTCGTTCTTGGAACTGCAATTCGAAGCCGTTGTGATGCAGACGCCGCTTTCCAGACCGGAAAGATCCGTGCGGTACTCCCTGCCGCACACGGCGAGCACTGCCATACAGTTTTCCCTTCCCTTCAGCAGCAACAGCTGCGTCCGCCGGGGGATCTCCGCCAGGGAACCCGGAAACGCAGGCCGGATCCACCAGTCCTTGTGCTGGTAGATCGCTGTGATCTTCTCCGCACCGGCGATCTGCATCGTGCAGGGAACTTCTGTTCTGGCATCCAGATGATCCTGCCGGCCGAAAAAGGGCTCCTTCGCCTCCTGTCTCCCCCGGATCGACACAATACCTGCCTGCTCCTCCTGCACCAGCTGCACTTCTGCCGTAAAACGCAGATCCTCCACCGTAAATCCTGCAGGAAGGATCAGGCTCATGCCGTCATCTGTCTGGACCAAATACTTTTCTTTCATCCTCTTCTCCCTTCGCACGCTGCAGTGTCCTGTGCATTGCCGGTGAACAGATCGTTCACCATCTCGTTGAAAAATTGCTCCGCCACGATCTCACCCGCTCCGATCACCCCTGCATTTTCCTTCAGGCCGGATATGGACATCTGCGTTTCCTTCGCGCCCTTTACTTTGTAGGAATTTGCCACATCCTGTACGATCTCAAAATACCGGGGATATTTCTGGATCAGAATGCCGCCCAGCACGATCCGCTGTGGATCCAGGACATTGATCAGATTGCTGACTGCAACGCCCAGATAAAAAGCCGACTGGTTCAGCAGGGAGATGATCAGAAGATCCTTCTTCTCCACCATCTCAAATATATCCTCGATCTCCAGCTGTTCCCTCTTTTCATACAGCGGATGTCCCGGCTCCTTCTCCAGCTCGTTGCGCAGATCCCTCAGGATCGCGATACCGGAGCTCATAGCCTCCAGGCATCCCCTGTTTCCGCAGTTGCACAGCGGACCGTTCAGATCCAGCGTTATATGGCCGAACTCTCCTGCGATATGGTTCGCCCCGACATGCATCTTCCCATCTATGATAGAACCAGATCCGATACCCATATCCACATCGATATAGGTCAGATCATCGGTATCTTTGTCATCTCCACACCAATATTCCCCAAACGCGATCACGTTGGTATCTTTCTGCACAAAAACCCTGCACCCGAAACGCTCTTCCAGTATCTCCTTCAACGGCAGATACTTCAGCACAGGAATATTGGGCGGTGTCAGCACAACACCGTTTATCGTATCCACAGGACCGGGAACGCCGATCCCGATCCCCAGAAACATTTCCCTGGCAATGCCCGATCTTCGGACTGCCTCGTTCACATTGGAGATCACCAGCTCCATAAACGCATTCTGGCTCTGGTTCTCCTTTGGCATGCTGAACCTGCTCACTTCCACCACATCGCCGCACAGGTTCAACACGGCAATGCTTGTCACAAATTTATTGATATGGATCCCGATCGTATAGCGGTAGTTCTCATTGATGGCGTAGGAAACCGCCTTTCTTCCCACATTTCCGCCTTCCATCTCATCGCACCGTACAAGTTCCAGGCTCTCCAGTTCTTCGATGATCTTCTTGATCGCCATGAAAGTCAGCCCTGTCACGGATGCCAGCCCCGCCTTCGTCGCGGTCCTCTTTTTGCGTATGTAATGAAGCACCGATCTCCTGTTAAAATTTTTCAGCTGCTCCTGGTTTCCCTTCTGTGTCATCTGTACCCTCTCCTTTTATCCGTAATAGCGGACGTATGAGCGTCCGCTATTTCCATTATAGGTCGGATATTAGTCTATTACAACCTCAGGATACTGATCATGCAGCGCCTTTTTGAAATCTTCGATGACACCTGCGTTATCTTTCCCGGCCTTAATGCCGTCTGTTGCCCATTTCTGGAACAGATTCTGCACGGAACGGGTATATTTGTCCGGGGTGATGCCCACGACCTTATTGCAGATCTCACTGTAAGTCGCCATAAGGTTCTGCCCGCCAAAGTCTTCGGAAGAACTGCTCTCTGCCAGTGCGTCGCACACAGCCTTGCTCGCAGGAACCTGGTTGTAGCTGTCCGCATTGATCTTCTGGAAATCGTCGGACGCCACATATGCCAGGAATTTCGCCGCGAGGTCCTTCTTGTCCGTTTTATCATATACGCAGATACCGGTCGCACCCTCATAGGAAGCCCGGAAAGGAGTTGCCACACCGACATTTCCTGCATTCTTTTCCCAGTCTGTGAAGAAGTCCCAGCTGGGCATGACCCTGAATATCAGTTTGCCGTCATTCCATGCAGCGGCCCAGTCAGATCCCCAGCTGCCCAGCTCCGCGTTCGCCTTGGACTCGTACATGGTGCGCATATTGTCCAGCAGCCCCATCCAGTCGTCCGAGATGACCAGTTTGCCGTCCTTTACAAGCGGATCAAAGGAAAAGGCGTCAACCTTTACCATCTCCGTGATGTTGGGCCACAGCGAGACTTCGCTGTTTGATTTCTCATAGATCTCCTCTCCCTTGGCGATCACGGTCTCCCAGTCTCCCAGCATCGCGGAGATCTCTGCGGGATCACTTGTGCCCAGCCACTCTTCGGCCGCATCCCTCAGATACCAGAAGCATACAGGGGAAGACTGGAATGAGAGCGTCTTGAACCTGCCGTCAGAATCCTTCATGCTGGCGATCTGAAAATCAAAGTAGTCCTTTGTCAGCTCCTCAAAGTTCATGTAAGACAGATCCGCGATGATATCGCTGTCCAGGAATTCATACATATAGTTCTCTTCCAGGTCAAACACATCCGGAACACCCTGGCCGCTCTGCAGCGCCGTCAGGATCTTGGTCTTATATTCGTCTCCGCCGAAAACCTGCCGGTCAATGCTGACATTGGGATAGACCTCATTAAATGCCTTTACCAGATTGTTCGCGCTGTCTGTGTAAGTCCAGTATGTAAACTCACCAGTCACAGATGCGGGATCCTCCGCCTCTGCCGGCTGCGTCTCCTCTGCCGGAGCCGTTTCATCCGCCGCAGGGGTTGTCTGTGCAGCTGCAGGGGTTGTATCCGACGGGGTTTCTGACGGGGTTGTTTCTGACGGCTTGGAGCTGCATCCGGCAAGAACGCCTGTCAGCATAGAAGCAGTCAGTAGAACAGACAAAATTTTCTTTTTCATGTTTTTTCCTCCTTAATCGTGTGATTTATACTATCAGCCTTTTACGGCCGCACCAACGGAGATCTTCTCCATGATGATCTTGGATGAGAAGCAGAATACGATCACCATCGGGATGATGGAAACCAGCATGCCCACATACTGTGCACCGTAGTCTGCGTGTGTGGAATCGCGTACCGTCGCGATCATCAGCGGCAGTGTGAACTTCTTCTTATCATTCAGGATGATGAGCGGTGTCAGGTAGCTGTTCCAGCTGCCGATGAAGGTCATGACGCCCCGGGTCACCAATGCCGGGACTACCAGCGGGAGCACGATCCTGTGGAAGATCTTCAGCTCCCCGCAGCCGTCCATGACGGCCGCCTCGATCAGCTCATTTGGCAGCGCGCCATCTATAAACTGTTTGTAGAAGAACACTGCAAAGCAGTTGGAGATCGTCGGGATGATCAGCGCCAGGTAATTATTCAACAGATGCATCGCCTGGATCTCTTTATAAAAGCCGATGATACCCAGCTGTCCGGGAAGCATCATCGCTACCATAACGACAGAGAACAGCAAATGCTTACCCTTAAAATCGAACTTGGAGAAGGCGTAGGCCGCCATCATGGTAAAATAATTCTGGACCACCGTGACCGTCAGTGCCAGAAACAGGCTGTTCCCGATCCCCTTCGCCAGATCGATATTCTGTGTCAGGCGCGCAAAGTTCTCATTGAAATGCGAACCGGGCAGCACATTGATCTTCGCCACGATATTGTAGTTGTCATGCGTGGAAGAGATGATCATGACAAAGAACGGATAAAACGCTGCTGCCGCGACGATCACTGCAAACAGGTAAATAAAGGTTCTGCAGATCGTTTTCCTGATTCTTGCTTCCCCGGAAGAAATATTTTCTCTCATTTCGCCCTGCCACCTCTCTTTCTTGTCGTTTCACCATAATCATCCCGTTTCTCCCGCGTGATCATCAGAGACAGTACGCTGAAAAATGCAATGATCACGAAGATTCCATAGGCAACTGCCGCGCCGTATCCAAACTGGAATCGGACGAAAGCGGAATCGTACATATATTTTGCCATGGTCGTTGTCGCATCGCCCGGCACTGTGGTAAATACCAGCTTCGACTCATCAAATATCTGCAGGCCGCCGATGATGGACGTCACCATCACATAGATCAGGATCGGCTTCATCAGCGGGATCGTGATCCTGCTGATCTTCTGCCATGCCGTCGCGCCGTCCACCTCCGCCGCCTCCATGACTTCCTCCGAGATGGAGTTGATACCGGCTGTAAAATAAATGATGTTGAACCCAAAGTTCTTCCAGCATATGGCGATCGCGATGACAACCCGCGCCAGCATCCGGTGATTCTGAAAATCCACCGCCTCCAGTCCCAGCATGGTGATCACGTTGTTGACCGCTCCCCCGGGATAAGAGAACATGGCTCCGAACAAAAGGCCTATGGTGACGGGGGTAACCAGGTTCGGAAAGTAATACAGGTTCCGCAGTACCATCTTGCCCCGAAACCACTTGTTGCTCAGGATCAGCGACAGGATAAACGCGACGGACAGCTGCGGGATGATCGACATGATCCAGATCAGCAGGGTGTTGCCTATGGACCGGAAAAAGTATCCGGACTCGATCATTCGGACGTAATTCGCTCCCCCCACAAATGTCAGCCTTCCCGCCAGCAGGTCCATGTCGCAGAAGCTCAAAACAAATGAGTACAGGATCGGGAACAAATTAAATACTAAAAAAACTATAAAAAATGGTGTTATATACAAATATGCGTATTTGTTCCTTTTTTTGGATTTCAAGATTTCTTTACCCCCTTATCTTTCTTCGTTTTGTTTGAAATGTACATTTTTCTATCTTTTTTCTTATGTGTGGCTGTGCTGTTTGTCTGTGCCTATATCATATACCATTTCCTCGGCGATTG
>VSNO01000177.1 GCA_009774375.1 Lachnospiraceae bacterium | reverse complement strand
TTACAGTAACTATATCGGCGGTCTTTTCACAATACTTTAGTTATTTTCAAAATATTATGTAAATTCATTATATTATCTGACAATTGTTTTGTAAAGATTTTTTTATAAAAATCAAAAAACTGCCACAGATCCAAAGGATCCATGACAGCTCCCATTGCAGTCCGAACCTGCCGGACCGCACTCAGCTCCTGTACCTTATTGCGCCTCGGAGTCTGTAAACATACTCTCCGATGCTGTTGTCGACGACATCGTACACCTTCCGTCGAACGCCGCCCCCTCGTCGATGACAAGAGAACCTGCCGTGATGTTCCCGGCAATCTTACCGGTAGACAGCAGCTCCAGCTTTCCCTGGACTGTGATGTCGCCATCCACCCTCCCCGAGATGATCACGCTCTGTGCGGTGATGTTTCCCTTTACCTGTCCCTCCGCACTGAGGATCAGTTTCTTCTCGCAGGAACAGTTCCCGTTGATCACGCCGTCGATCCGGATCGTCTCCGCCGAGGTCAGATCACCGTCAAAGGTGGTCTCCTTTCCGATCAGCGTGCTGACCTTCTCCCGTCCATCATCTGCATACGCAGAGTTCTTGTTTTTTCCCAACATGACATCCTCCTTTTAACCTAACCTTTCGCTTCCAGTACCAGCAGCGGATCGATCACCTGTTCATTGTAAAGCACCTGATAATCTAACTGCGTGTCATTTCCATTGATGACGATCAGTGTGTCGCGGCTCTGCACCTGCTGCCCCATCTCCACCTGCACATCTGCCTCCTGCCGGCACATATAGCGCGATCTGTAGCCATTCCCATGATCCACTTCTATAATGATCGGATATGTATCATCTGCCCCGACTGAGGCAACAGTCCCATCTCCCGCCACTGTAATACGGTCCTCCTGCTGTGCACTGATCGAGATGTAGGGGTGCTCCTCCGAATAGGACTCCTTCAGAAGACCTCCCGCCGTACATGGATACTGGCTCGGGACAGAAGTGTCCTTCTGCGGCGCTTCCTCCGTGCTCTCTTCCACTTCAGACATCTCCGCCACCTCAGCTTTTACGATCTCTGCCTGCCTGTACAATTCGTTTTCTTCCATAAGGGCAGCATTCCGGGCATTCAGTGTCTCCTTCTCACTCTCCAGCTGTCTGACCTGCTGTTCGCTCGACGTCAGCTTCTGGCGGAGATCAGACTCTATCCTGTAATGTGTTCCTGACCGGAATATGTTCCATGCAAATGTGGCACAGACCAGCAGCATCAGGACAATGATCATCCGCAGCGTCTTTAGCGAGAGATAAAACTGCCTGGTATCTTTTCCTGTGTTGGAGACAAGAAGAAGCGAATAAGATTCCTTGCGCTTGTGTTTTTGCTGATTCATAAGAATCTCCCCTCTACAAACAATAGTGACTTCTTACATCTGCACAGACTTTTGCTGGCTTCTGAATCCCCTTTTTCGCAATCTGCGCAGAAAATGCATCATTCTATACCTGACTATTACAACTATGTTACAATTTTATCACAATCTGGCAAAATGTCAAACCTATTCTTCACAGATACGGCGCCTGATGCGGGACTGCGCCTCAGGAAACCCCTGCGGACTGTCTCTTATCAGGCAGAAATACTGCCGCAACACCGGCGGACAGAAGGCATCCCGCTGCCCCGATGCCGAAAACGAGCTGCGGGGAAAATTCCCACACCCAGCCGACAACCACAGGCATGACGATCCCGATGGCACTGCCAAACGACTCCACGACGCCGAGGATGATCGTGCCGTTGTGGTCATCAAACACGTCATAAAAATAGGCAAAGGACACGGAGGCAAAGATATCCTTCACCATGGACAGCACGATCCCGGCGATAAAAACGGGCACACTGCGCGACAGCAGAAAGATCATTGCCGGAAGCGCGTCAAATCCAATGTCAAAGACATAGAACCACTTCCTGCCCTTCACATCTCCCATATGACTGACAAAGAGCGCCCCGACTGCATTGAACAGTGTCATGAACGAGAAGATCGCCATGACATTCGACACGGAGATCCCCATAGCCAGTGCATACAGCGGCAGATATTCCATCGCCACGCCATAGATGTTCGCGAAAAATTTGACGATCATATAGGACCAGAACTTTTTATCGCCCGCGATCCTGCAGAATGAGCGCCACGTCACTTTCTCTTCAGTCTCCCCGCTCCCGTCAGGATCCGTCTTTGCCGGCTGTCCCGCGCCGCACTCCCTGCGGACCAGCAGAATCATGACAAGCGGCAGTACATACAGCGCCCCCGCCGCTATATACATGCCGCTGACATTGACAGCCCTGACCATCTGTGCCCCGAGGAACAGCCCGACGGAAATACCCCCGTACAGGAACAGGTCCCGCACGGCAAAGTATTTTCCCCTGTGCTCCTCCTCGATCTCATAATTGATATCGTTTCCCAGTGAGTAATTAAAAGCTGTCCGCACACAGGCAAGCAGCACCAGTGCACCGACCAGCAGATACGCCTGGTCGATGCTCCCTGCCGCACAGCCTGTGATGACCGCCGCCAGCATCGCCACGACCGCCACGCGGTACGCATCATACTTTACTGATATGATGCTCACCATCCCCGGCACGACCACGCAGCAGGCGTTCACCAGCGCGAGCACATAGCCGTAGTAGCGTGCCGGCTGTCCTTTTTCCTCCAGCAGCACGGACATCATATTCTGCACGGGTCCGTCCACCATGAAAAAGAGCATGTACAGCAGGTATATCTTAACATATTTTCTTCCAAACATTCCCTTATAGGATCTCAATAGTAATCTCATCTTTTGTCCTTTTCCATATTGTCCTTTCCGGCTCTGTCCAGCATCCTTTTCACATAGATTCCCGTGTAGGAGTCAGGGCACCTGGCAATGTGCTCCGGCGTTCCTTCCGCGATCACCGTGCCGCCGCCGTCTCCGCCCTCCGGCCCGATATCGATGATGTAGTCCGCGGTCTTGATCACGTCCAGGTTGTGCTCGATGACGATCACCGTGTTGCCCCCCTCGGCAAGGCGCTGCAGGATCTCGACCAGCTTATGGACATCCGCAAAGTGGAGCCCTGTCGTCGGCTCGTCCAGGATGTAGATCGTCTTACCCGTGCTCCTGCGGCTCAGCTCCGTCGCAAGCTTGATGCGCTGTGCCTCTCCGCCGGAGAGCGTCGTCGAGGGCTGTCCCAGTCTGATGTAGGAGAGTCCCACATCATATAAGGTCTCGATCTTTCTCTTTATAGAAGGAACCGGATCAAAGAACGTCATCGCCTCCTCGACTGTCATATCCAGCACGTCGTAAATGCTCTTTCCCTTGTATTTCACGTCGAGCGTCTCCCGATTGTAGCGCTTTCCCTGACAGACCTCGCACGGCACATACACATCCGGCAGGAAATGCATCTCGATCTTGATGATACCGTCGCCGCCGCACGCCTCGCACCGCCCGCCTTTGACATTAAAGCTAAAACGCCCCTTGCTGTAGCCCTTTGCCTTCGCATCGACAGTCGAGGAAAACAGGTCGCGGATCTGGTCAAACACCCCCGTGTAAGTCGCCGGGTTCGACCGCGGCGTCCTGCCGATCGGCGACTGGTCGATGGCGATCACCTTGTCGAGCTGCTCCACCCCTTCTATCTTCTTGAACTTGCCCGGAAGGGTGCGCGCCCTGTTGAGTTTTTTGGCCAGATATTTGTACAGGATCTCATTGACCAGGGAGGATTTGCCGGAACCGGACACCCCTGTCACACAGGTGAACACGCCGAGCGGAAACTTCACATCGATATTTTTGAGATTGTTCTCCGCCGCTCCCTTTACCGTAAGCCAGCCCGTCGGCTTTCTCCTTGCCGCAGGCACGGGGATCTGTATCTTCCCGCTCAGATACTGTCCCGTGATGGACTCCGGCACCTGCATGATCTCCTCCGCCGTTCCCTGCGCGATCACTTCCCCGCCGTGTTCCCCGGCGCCGGGACCGATATCGATCACATGGTCCGCCGCCAGCATGGTATCCTCGTCATGCTCCACGACGAGCAGCGTATTGCCGAGTCCCTGCAGATTGCGCAGGGCAGACAGCAGCTTGTCATTGTCCCGCTGGTGCAGGCCGATGCTCGGCTCGTCCAGGATATAGCACACGCCGACAAGACCTGAACCGATCTGTGTCGCCAGGCGGATCCGCTGCGCCTCACCGCCCGACAGGGACGCCGTTCCCCTGGACAGGCACAGATATTCGAGTCCGACACTTGCAAGGAATCCCACACGCGCCCGGATCTCCTTCAAAATGCGCTTTCCGATCAGCTGCTGCTGTTTCGTCAGCTCCATTGTGTCCAGAAAACTGTACAGATTGCTGATCGACATGGAGGTGATCTCATAGATGTTCTTATCGCAGACTGTCACCGCCAGGGAAGTCTTTTTCAGACGCCTTCCGCCGCACTCCTTGCAGGGCGTGATGCGCATGAACGTCTCATACTCCTGTTTGATACCTTCGGACGCGGTCTCCCGGTACCTGCGCTCCACATTTTTGAGCAGACCTTCGAATGCGACAGGATAGATCCCCTCCCCGCGCTGTCCCTTGTAATGGACAGTCACTTCCTTGCCTTTTGTCCCGTTCACCAGCACGTCTTTCACTTTGTCTGACAGCTCCTCAAACGGCGTGTCGAGAGAGAAGTCATATTCCTTGGACAGCGCCTGCAGGATCGCATTCGTAAAGCTTCCCTTGTCCGCACACGACTGCCAGCCCATGACAGTGATCGCCCCCTGGTTAATGCTGAGGCTTTTGTCCGGTATGATCAGATCGATGTCAAACTCCATCTTGTATCCAAGCCCGAAGCATTCCGGGCAGGCTCCGAACGGATTGTTGAACGAAAAGCTCCTCGGCTCCACCTCGTCAATGCTGATATTGCAGTCGGGACAGGCAAAGCTGTCGGAAAAATTCATCATCTCGCCATCGATCATGTCGACCATCAGCAACCCGTCGGAGAGTGCCATGACATTCTCGATGGAATCTGTCAGTCTCCTCTCGATACCCTCCTTCACTGTGATCCTGTCCACGATGATCTCGATATTGTGCTTAATATTTTTCTCCAGCTTGATCTCCTCGGACAGATCGTACAGATTGCCGTCGATGCGCACGCGGACGTATCCGCTCTTTTTCGCGCGGTCAAGCACCTTGGCGTGCTCGCCCTTCCTGCCGCGCACGACCGGTGCGAGCAGCTGGAGCTTCGTGCCCTGCGGCAGCTCCATGATCTGGTCTACCATCTGGTCGATCGTCTGGCGTCTGATCTCCCTCCCGCAGTTTGGGCAGTGCGGAATCCCGATGCGCGCGTACAAAAGCCTGAAATAGTCATAGATCTCCGTCACCGTTCCGACCGTCGAGCGCGGATTGCGGTTGGTGGACTTCTGATCGATCGAGATCGCCGGCGACAAGCCGTCTATGCGCTCCACATTCGGCTTTTCCATCTGTCCCAGAAACTGTCTGGCGTAGGAGGACAGCGACTCCATATACCGCCGCTGTCCCTCCGCGTAGATCGTGTCAAATGCCAGGGAGGACTTGCCGGAACCAGACAGTCCCGTCAGCACCACAAACTTGTTTCTGGGAATGTCCAGATCGATGTTTTTCAGGTTGTGTTCATTTGCGCCGCGAATCTTGATGACCTCTCCCCTGGGAAGCATTTTCAGTTGTTCTCTGTCCATCTTCGTACCATACCTTTCCACAATTCGTTTTCACTTCTTGTATTCGTCTTTTCATCGAGATACTGTTGTTCAGCCGTCCACATTTCACAACCCGCCTGTCATCTCCTGCAGCTGTTTTTTGAGCTCCATCATCTTGTCCCGCAGCTCCATCGCCGCCTCAAAGTTGAGGTCGGCCGCCGCCTTGCGCATATTTTTCTCGACGGTTTCGATCAGTTTTTTCAGTTCCTTCTCATCCATGGACTCGGGATCTTTCGCAAACTTCTGCTCTTCCTTCGCCACTGCCCTCGAGATACTGATCAGATCCCGCACCGCCTTCCTGATCGTCTGCGGCGTGATGCCGTGCTCTTCGTTATATTTCTGCTGGATCGCACGTCTTCTGGCTGTCTCGTCCAGCGTCACCTGCATGGAATCCGTGACCGTATCGGCGTACATGACCACATGCCCTTCCGCATTTCTAGCCGCCCTTCCGACGGTCTGGATCAGGGATGTCGCAGACCGCAGGAATCCCTCCTTGTCCGCATCAAGGATCGCCACGAGCGATATCTCGGGAATATCAAGTCCCTCGCGCAACAGATTGATCCCGACGAGCACATCAAACACATCAAGGCGCATGTCACGGATGATCTGGGCGCGCTCGAGCGTGTCGATGTCCGAGTGCAGATACTTCACGCGCACGCCCACCTCGGACATATATTTCGTCAGATCCTCCGCCATGCGCTTTGTCAGCGTCGTCACCAGCACCTTGTTGTGCTTTGCTGTCTCCGCGTTGATCCGCGCGATCAGGTCATCGATCTGTCCCTCCACGGGATGGATCTCGATCTCCGGGTCGAGCAGTCCTGTCGGCCGGATGATCTGCTCCGTGCGCAGCAGCTCGTGCTGTCTCTCATATTCATTGGGCGTCGCAGACACGAAGAGCATCTGATCGATCTTCTCCTCAAACTCCTCGAAGCGCAGCGGTCTGTTGTCCAATGCCGACGGAAGCCGGAAACCGTATTCTACGAGCGTGTTCTTCCGTGAGCGGTCGCCGGCATACATGCCGCGGATCTGGGGGATCGTCATGTGCGACTCGTCAATAATGATCAGGAAGTCCTCCGTAAAGAAATCCATCAGGCAGTACGGTGGTTCCCCCTCTTTTGTACCGTTCAGATGTCTTGAATAATTCTCTATCCCGGAGCAGAACCCCGTCTCCCGGAGCATCTCGATATCAAAGTTTGTCCGCTCCGAGATGCGCTGTGCCTCCAGAAGCTTGTCCTCGCTCTTAAAATAGCGCACGCGCTCCTTCATCTCCGCCTCGATGGCATCGCACGCCTTGGCGATCCGCTCCGGCGCCACAACATAGTGCGACGCCGGAAAGATCGTGGTGTGCTCCAATGTAGCGTTGACCTTGTTCGTGACGGGATCGACTTCCGCGATCCGGTCGATCTCATCACCGAAAAATTCCACCCGAATCCAGTATTCGCCCCCCTGTGCGGGGTGAATGTCGACCACATCGCCGTGCACCCGGAAGCGCCCTCTGTCAAGCTCCATGTCATTGCGGTCGTACTGCATCTCGATCAGCGCCCGGATGACTTCGTCCCTGTCCTTCGTCATACCCGGTCTCAGGGAGAGCATCATACCCTGGTACTCATCCGGACTTCCCAGACCATAGATGCAGGAAACGCTGGCGACGACTACCACATCCCTGCGCTCTGTCAGCGATGCCGTCGCGGACAGCCGCAGCTTGTCGATCTCATCGTTCACGGCGGAGTCCTTCGCGATATACGTGTCCGATGACGGAATATATGCTTCCGGCTGATAATAATCATAGTAAGACACAAAATATTCTACCGCGTTCTCCGGGAAAAATTCCTTGAACTCGCCGTAGAGCTGACCCGCGAGGGTCTTATTGTGCGCGATCACCAAAGTCGGCTTCTGCAGCGCCTGTATGATGTTTGCCATCGTGAAGGTCTTGCCGGAGCCTGTGACCCCCAGCAAAGTCTGGAACTGGTTGCCTTCCTGAAAACCCTTCACGAGCTCCGCGATCGCCTCGGGCTGGTCGCCCGTCGGCTGGTATTCACTGTGCAGTTTGAACAACATAGGACAAAATCACCTCCATGATTTCAAGCCAAATAAAATGTTCGAACAAATATTCGATCGGGCTCATCAGCCCCAAAAGTACTTTTGATTATAACACACGGACTTGTCTTTGTACAGAGAAAAGAAGATATTTTCGGAACTTTTGTTTGTTACCCGTTACCCACATCAAAATGGTCATAAACATAATCCATCATGTCAAGCATCGCATCGGAAGAATACTTTCCCACCTCCTGCCGCTGCACCTCGCTGTCAAAAGAATGGAAAGTCTCCTGCCTGTTCAGGCAACGAGGCAGAAACTCCTCCGCAACCGGCTCCACGATGGCGGCAAACAGCCCCTCCTTATCTTTGAAACGCACATAAATCGTGCTGGTGCCGGCATTGGCGGCAATGGTATGAAGGGATGCGTCCAAAACTCTCTTGTCAAGAGGATGGACAAATAGAAAAATCGAAATTTGAAAAGTTTGTGAAAATTTAAACTGTAACGATTGCAATTAGGTATGCCATAACCTACTACCGGGCTGGTACAACTTGGAAAAATCCCTAAAATA
>VSNO01000176.1 GCA_009774375.1 Lachnospiraceae bacterium | reverse complement strand
CATTAGAACGAATAAAAAACAGTAAAATACAAATAAACTACAGAAACCGCACATTTCAAATCCTCTTTAACAATTATATCCGTGAATGTGGAACGATGCAAGATGCTCTGGAGGAACTGCAAATAGAATTCTTATGCGGAAAAGCCATGGAGTTTTCACTTTGTATGAATAACATTTTACAAATATTATCGAGAAATAATATTCCCGACGACGAATGTGATATATGGGCAAAAGCAACATACTATATGTTTGATCTATTTCTTTTTGAAAGTGATAAAAAAATGTATAAAGATTTTTTAGAAAATAAAAGGGGGATAAAAGTTCTTTAAAAAAAGTACATGACTTTTTGCATATAAAAAAACAACCATTTTTTGTATGTGAGAAGTCATGTACTTTTTTCGATATCAGTGTATCATACAGTTTATCCGGGAATCACAATATACAATTATAGTAAGGAGTCTAAAAAATGGAAACTAAAGTGCTAAAAAAATATCCTTTTCAGGTTTTTATGATGACGGCCACATTTCTGATCATGATGACACTGCCCATACTGATGAGTTATCTGATCGACAACATCCTTGGATCCGACGATATGAACGCGCTGATCCGCTGGTTTGCGATCACGTTCGGTTTGTCTGCGGTTGGAATTCTGTTCAAGTTTTATTTCTGTGAATATACCCCCGTGAAACTGGGCATCAAAAACACATTCCGCCTGCAGGAAAGATCGGCTTCGGACATCCTCAGGATGAACCAGTCACTGTATGCGCAGAAGGACAAAGGATATTATTACAATGTCTGTTCCAACAGCTGTGCTTCTTACGGCGACCTGCACGAAGAGATCCACCTGAGAATGGTCAGCTGCATACTCTACATTTTCAGCATACTCGCCGTCATTACCTATGTGGATGTCTTTTTCGGCATCTTTTTTCTGGTCTATGGGGCAGTCCTGATCGTGATCTCACTCAACAGCGCCAAACCGCTCTACACAATGCAGAAGGTGGTTCTGCCCACGCAGGACAAATATCTCGGCGGGATCCGCAATATCATCGAGAACAAAGCAGGTATCAATGCCATCCATACAGAGAGATATTTCGAGAAAGAGTACGCAAAGTACGTCGGAGATTATGAGCGGTTTGTTTTGAGATATCGGTTTTTTGAGTATTTCTGCAGTTATCTTCCGGATATCATCAATCAGATCTTTGGTGTCGCATATCTGTTTATCGCCGCCATCCTTGTTTTTCGCGGGAATATCTCCGCGGGCGTGTTACTGATGGGCTATCAGTATCTCGGCTACTTCTCCAGTCCGATCTCCGGTGTGTGCGGTATACTGATGCGCTACAGATCGAACAGGATACATATCGAACGGGTCGATGAGCTGACGAAGGACGCAGAGAAACCAAACGAGCTGACTCCGTATCAGACAGAGACAGAGTCGGTCTTTACAGCCAGAGATCTTGACTTTTACAAAGGCAGCCAGCCAGAGGACTTCCTGTATCATATTCAGCATATGGAGATCAGGAAAAACGGCCTGTATGTGATCAAGGGGGAAAACGGAAGCGGCAAGAGTATGCTGATGAACCTGATACTTGGAAATATCACACCGCAGAACTGCAAAGGAAGTTTCCGTGTATCAAAGGACATCGGGCACAATACATTTCTGACTTATCCCATATTTACAGTTGACGGAGACTTCGAGGATAATCTGTATGAAAAACCCAAAGTGGAGCACCTGATCAGAATGTTAAACATAGACTTTGAAGACAAGGAGATCACAAGCAATCCAGTTAATCTGAGTTATGGACAGCAGCAGAAGCTGGCACTGTACAGGGTATTTGCGTCGGATACACCGATCTTCTTCCTGGATGAACCTCTGTCCAATCTGGATGCAGAAACGCAGGAAAAGGTTCTGGCATATATTAAAAGTCTTAAGGGCAGTAAAACGATACTTGTAGTAATGCACAGCAGTGAGCTGGATGACGCGGCGGATGATATCATACTGATCAAAGATCACCAGGCGTCCATGATAAAGACAGGGGCTTAGGAGTTACAGCTCCTAAGCCCCTGTGCGCAGGGAGATCACAGCATCGAAGCCCGCAGCTCCTCCGCGCTCTTTGCGCTCAGATACGACGGCACGATGTCAAACACGGTCCTGCACCCGCTCTGCCCTTCCCCTGCCAGACGATGCGCCGCCCTCGCGTAAGCGACGAGCACGCTCGCCGTGAATTCCGGATTCGAATCAAGCTTTAAGCTGTATTCGATCAGATGCCGGTTCTCCTTCTCCCAGCCGGTCACGCCGCTCCGCAGCACGAAGCCGCCGTGCGGGATCCCGCTGTGATCGGCGAGAAGCTCCTCCTCGCTGATGAAATGAACCGTCGTGTCGTAATCTGCAAAATAGTTCGGCATGGTCCTGATCTCCTCCTCGACCTTCGCCGCATCTGCCCCCTCCTCGAGCACAACGAAACACTCGCGCGTATGCTTCTGCCTCGTCGTCAGCTCCGGGTTGCTGCCAGAACGCGCCGCCTCCAGCGCGGACTCGACAGGGATCGTGTACTGCTTCGCATTTTTGACGCCCTCGATCCGGCGGATCGCGTCAGAATGCCCCTGGCTGACACCTTTTCCCCAGAATGTATAGTCCTTTCCTTCCGGCAGGATCGCGTTCGCATACAGACGGTTCAGCGAGAACATACCCGGATCCCAGCCCACGGAAATGATCCCGATATGCGCATTCTCCTTCGCTGCCGCATCCACCTTTGCGAAATGCTCCGGGATCTTTGCGTGCGTGTCAAAGCTGTCAACCACGTTAAAATACTTCACATATGCCGGCGTCTGTTCCGGCAGGTCTGTGGCGCTGCCGCCGCAGATGATCATCACGTCGATCCGGTCCTTCCACGCTGCCGCGTCCGATACCTTGCAGACCTTTGCCGTGTCCGTCAGGATCGATACAGACGACGGATCCCTGCGCGTAAACACTGCCGCCAGCTCCATATCATCATTTTGTCTGACCGCGCACTCCACGCCGCGCCCCAGATTGCCATATCCTAAGATTCCTACCCGTGTACTCATTTTTGTTCTCCTCCATGTTTTTAGTCGTTTTAGCACCCATGTAAATCTGCTTTCGTTCATATCGCCCTGTCAGTTGTTATCCCTGCAGTGCACCGCGCACTCTTTGCCACAGAAGGCAATGCCATAACAACTCACATACTTATATCCATCATTTCTAAGCTCGGCGTCATACTGTTTCTCTGCGATCTGCCGCAACGCCTCGTCTGCCATCGATTCCATATCGTCGATGTCCTTTGCAACCTTGAATTCTATGACAAAAGCCTCCCGACTCCTGCGGACAGGTCTGACGAATAAATCACTCCGTCCTTTTCCGCCTTCCCTGTTAGATCGTATCCCAAAGCCCTTGATCCCTGTCAGCAGTCCCGCGACCATTCCATGATAATAATATTCATTCTGATCCATATAGCTGATCGTCTCCTCAAAGATATCGTTGAGCTGGTCTTCCAATGCTGCACAGTCCTTGCTGGCAAATGCGGTATAGAACGGTGTCATGTCCCTTCCCTTGATCCGCTCACGGAACCAATTCTGCACTTTTTCCTCAAAAATATAATGGACTTCCCTGTTCGGAATAGCGAGCTCAGCATAAATAGACGAACCCTCCATCCACTCGCTTATTTTGCGGAAATACCCGGTAAAATACATAAAATTCCACAGATTATCACTGCTGTCATAAATCTCACCATACGTAATATCCTCATGAATCTGTACCCTGATCGTGCCGCCTGCCAGCAGTTCCTCAATCTGCATCCTGCCATCGTCATCAGAATGATCGATGAGCGTCCTGACAATACTGTTTGAGGAAGTGTTGGCCCAGTAAGCCATTGGCAGCCAGTCTGTGTTCGCGCGGGCATCATCGATATACTGTATCACACTCCACGGATTATAGATGTCCGTCTGCCCGAATGTATATCCGTCATACCATTCCTGAACCGTCCTGTACGCATCGTCCATATTGTAATAATGACATAACTGCTGTACCTCATCCACCCTGAATCCGAAATATTCATCAAACTTTGCATTGCGGATCGATACAATACTGAGATTGTTCATCCCTGTAAAGATACTCTCTTTTGAAACACGCAGGCATCCTGTAAGAACTGCAAAACCAAGGCTGGTATTATCTTTCAGCCCGCTCTCGAACAGAGATCGGATAAAATCGATCATCTTATTGTAAAAGCCTCTCGAAAAAGCATTCTCCAACGGTACATCATACTCATCGATCAGCACGACCGGCTTTTTGCCATAATACGTTTCAAGGCATTTGGAAAGAAATAAGATTGCGTTCTGATATTCTATTCTCTCTGCTTTTTCACATGCAATCGCTTTATAATTTTCTCTCTGCTGATCAGACTCAATACTTTCAAAAATAAAGTCATGATTTCTGAATTCCTCTGCGATCACTTTCACAAGCTGTCGATACGATTCGTCAAAGCTCTCTTTCTTCGCATCCTTAAACGTCAGATAGATGACTGGGTACTGCCCCATCTGTGCAAGGTATTTCTCCCCTGCCGCCATAATGTTCAGTCCCGCAAACAGGCGCGACCAGTCCCTTTTATTTCCCCGCGGGTCCCTGTCGTCCTCAAAAAAATATTTGAGCATGCTCATATTCAGCGTCTTGCCAAACCGGCGCGGTCGCGTAAAAAGTGTCACCTTAGCCTTATGATCCAGCAGATCCCTGATCATGAGGGTCTTGTCAATGTAATAGAACTCCTTCTCGATCATTTCTGCAAAATCGCTGATCCCTATTGGTAACGGTCTGTAACTCATATCTGTTCCCACTCTCTCTTATCCTGCAGGTAATACATGGTTTTGACATCCGACTTTAGCTGGTAATATCCGCCAAAATCGGATTCCTGATAATCCCTCAGGATCAAGCGCTCCGTTTCCAGATATATCATCTGCCGCACCAGCCTTCTATTTTCCCCATAAGCTTTGGCAGATCTGCAAACGCCTCCAGCCGGTAGTCCGGCGCCTTTGCCTCGCCAAATCCGTATTCCGCATAGATAAACGGTATGCCCGCCACGCGCGCCGACTCCTCGTCGCCCGCCGTGTCGCCCACATACACTGCCCTCGTCACATGGTTGCGCTCCATGATGAGCTTGTTGTTCTCGCCCTTTGGAAGCAGGTTGTTGCCCCAGCACTCGATGTCGTCAAAACACTTTGCGAGCTTGTGCGCCTTGATAAAACTCTCGATATAACCCTGCTGGCAGTTGCTGACCACAAAGAGTTTGTACGTTTTTTTCAGCTCCATCAGGGTCTCCTCGAGCGCCGGATACAGGATTCCGCCGTGCTCTGACAGATAGGCATTCTCCACCTCGCAGCACTCGTCCATCAGCGCCTGCTGCTGTTCCGGCGTCGTGCCCGGGAACAGCTTCGCCGCGATGTCGGTCATGGGCAGTCCCAGACAACCCTCCAGCTCCTCGAAGGTGATGGGGTCTTTTCTGTACTCCGAATGGTTTGCCACGACCTGGTTCCAGGTCTGGTGGATCCCGTCGAGTGCATTCCACATGGTTCCGTCCAGGTCAAATAGGATCGCTTCTATCGTATTCTTCATTATGATTCTCCTCACATGATCTCCGCCCCTGACGGCATCGCTCTCTCCGGCGTCATCAGCGCAAGCTTTCCGTCCGCGTCCTCCGCGCACAGGATCATGCCCTCAGACAGGACACCCGCAAGCTTCGCCGGTTTCAGGTTTACGAGCACCATCACCTTCTTGCCGACCATCTCCTCGGGACTGTAAAACGCCTTGATCCCCGATACGATCTGCTTCACCCGGGAACCGATCTTCACCTGGCTGCACAGCAGTTTCTTTGACTTTGGCACTGCCTCACAGGAGATGATCTCTCCTACCTGAAACTGCATCCTGGTGAAATCCTCATAGGTGATCTCCGCCTTGGGTTCGATATCGATCACATCTGTGACATCCGTGTCATTTTCCGTCTCCTGCGCCGCACTCGATTCTGTCCTCTGTCGGCTGGCAAGCTCCTCCACCTTCGCATCGATCTCCTTCGGGTCAAGACGCGCAAAGAGGATCTCCGGCGCATCTGTCACCTTTGTGCCCGACGCGTAGACGCCAAATGTCTTTGTCGACTCAAAATCGCGGACTTCGCTGCCCAACTGCTTCATGATCCGCTGCGCAGTCTCCGGCATGAACGGCTCAAGCAGCCCTGCACCGATCGAGATGCCTTCCACCAGATTGTACAGGACAGTCGCAAGCCGGTCCTTCTTTGCCTCGCCCTTTGCCAGCACCCACGGCTCCGTCTCGTCGATGTATTTGTTGCAGCGCTTGAACAGGTTGAAGATTTCTGTCATGGCATCGGCAACGCGCAGCTCTGCCATCTTTGCTTCCACCCTGTCATACGTCCCTGCAGCGACTGCCTTCAGATCCTCATCGACTGCCTCCGCGGCGCCCTTGTCCTCCACCACGCCGCCAAAATATTTGTTGCTCATGGAGATCGTCCTGTTCACGAGATTTCCGAGCGTGTTTGCCAGGTCGGAATTCAGGCGCTCGACCATCAGATCCCACGTGATCGATCCATCATTTTCAAACGGCATCTCATGCAGCACGAAATAGCGCACCGCGTCCACGCCAAAAAGCGAGACAAGGTCATCCGCGTACATGATATTCCCCTTGGACTTGCTCATCTTGTCATTGTTCTGCAGAAGCCACGGGTGTCCAAACACCTGGTGCGGAAGCTCCTCGCCGAGCGCCATCAGAAAGATCGGCCAATAGATCGTGTGAAAACGGATAATATCCTTTCCGATCAGATGCAGGTCTGCCGGCCACAGCTTTTTGTACTGCTCTGTGCTGTTTCCGTCCGCGTCATAGCCGATGCCCGTGATATAGTTTGTGAGCGCGTCGAGCCACACGTAAACGACATGCTTGTCGTCAAAATCAACAGGTATCCCCCACTTGAACGAAGTGCGCGACACACACAGATCCTGCAGGCCGGGAAGCAGGAAATTGTTCATCATCTCGTTTTTGCGCGATACAGGCTGGATAAACTCCGGGTGCCTGTTGATGTGGTCGATCAGCCTGTCCGCATACTTGCTCATCTTGAAGAAGTACGCCTCCTCCTTCGCCGGTTTTACCTCGCGCCCGCAGTCCGGGCACTTGCCGTCCCTGAGCTGCGACTCCGTCCAGAAGGACTCACAGGGCGTGCAGTACATTCCCTCGTACGCCCCCTTGTAGATATCGCCCTGGTCATACAGGCGCTTAAAGATCTTCTGCACCTGTCTCTCATGGTATTCGTCCGTTGTGCGGATAAACTTGTCATACGCAATGTTGAGCAGATCGCAGAGCCCGCGGATCGTTCCCGCCACACTGTCCACCAGCTCCTTCGGCGTCACGCCCGCCTCCGCCGCCTTGAGCTCGATCTTCTGACCATGCTCGTCCGTACCTGTCTGGAAAAAGACGTCGTAGCCGTCCTTCCGCTTATAGCGCGCTATGCTGTCCGCCAGCACGATCTCATAATTGTTTCCGATATGCGGCTTTCCGGAAGTGTACGCTATCGCCGTCGTGATATAATATTTTCCCTTATTCTGCATTGTCGCCATCACCTTTCCTTCGCTATACTTATAAAATAACCCAATTATCTATAATTTACCATACTCGGGAGTCTTTGTAAATGAAAATGCGATCGTACTTCAATCCTGCGCAAGCTGTATCGGTTTGACACGGAAAGATCTGCCCTCCAGATCATAAATACCTATGAACTGCGCCCCGAAAAAATCTTTGTAATATCCTGATACCGATTCACCACCCGATAAATCTCAACTGCCTCTTTAACAGCCTTATACAACACAACATAATCATTCCAAACCACATACTTATAATCTGTCTTAAAGCTCACACGTTTAGACAAATCTGCGCCAATATAAGGAAACTGCTGTATATTTTCAAACTGCTTATAAATCTCCTGAACTGTTTCTGATGCTTTATCAGCATTATCTTCTGCAATAAAATTTTTGATAGCTTTTAAATCTTCTGCAACTACTGGATTGATTCGCAATCTCACCATAAATTTACTCTCCAACCTTAGCTTTCAATTCATCCATTGTAAGCCATCCATTTCCGTCTTTGACAGCTTCCTCTGCCTCATGCAGTTTCTCCAACAGCTTTTTTTCTGCTTTTTCACGCTCGTAATCTTCTATATCCATTACCACAAATCTTCCTCTGCCATTTTTCGTCAGAAACACAGGCTCTCCAATCTGACAGTTTTTCAAAACCTCATTATAATTTCTTAAATCCGAAACCGGTAATATACTTGCCATAGATATACC
>VSNO01000175.1 GCA_009774375.1 Lachnospiraceae bacterium | reverse complement strand
AAAAAGCGGGCAAACAATCACTGTCCACCCGCTTTTTTTTGACGTGCCAAAAAATCGGCTGTGAATAGTAACAATTTTTTGAAAAAAATCAAAAATTCTTCTTGACAGATCTGACCAAAGTGATTATGATGGTTTTAAGATTTTGATACGAATTGAATAGCGATATGAAACTGATGACCAAGAGGAGTACATATTTCGGGAGATTCACAGAGAGCTGCAGGTGGTGTGATTGCGGCAGTCAAAGAGATGTGGAATGGACTTGGGAAGGTGGGAGCAAAGAGTCAGAGGCTTCGGCAGGAGACTCAAGTAATGCCCAACGGGATTTCCGCCCGTTATCAAGGGAAAGCGCATGATGGTGCGTGTGGAGAGAGGGTGTATTTTTTATATGCCAAATTAGGTGGTACCGCAGAAGTTGAGAGCTTTTGTCCTAGTAGAGATATTAGGACAGGAGCTTTTTTTATGCACACGGGCGTCCAGAGGAAATTGCAAAGGAGGTAATGCAATGATCAAGCCAACATACGAGCAGGCAAAGCAATACGAAGAGGATTACACATATATTCCTGTGTGTAAGGAGATCCTGGCGGACGACATCACACCGATCCTGATGCTGAGAAAGCTTGCGGCGCTGGATGAACAGTATTTTCTGCTGGAGAGCGTCGAGGGAGGAAGCTTGGGCAGGTACTCATTTCTGGGATATCGCCCCAGGCGGACTGTCTCATGCAGGGACGGCATTACGAAAGTGACGGAGGACGGTGTGGCGCGCATCGTTCCGGGAAAGCCCAAAGAGGCATTGCAGACGATCCTTGAAACGTATCGTTCGCCCCGGATCGAGGATCTGCCTCCTTTTACGGGCGGTCTGGTCGGGTACTTTGCATATGAGATGATCCAGTATGCAGAGCCAAAACTCAGGATCAAGCAGAGCGATGTCAATGACTGTGAACTTATGATGTTTGACCGGCTGATCGCGTTTGACCAGCTTCACCATAAACTCTGTTTTATCGTAAATGCGAGGGCGCAGGAGGGTAAGGCCGGATATGATAAGGCTATAGCAGAGCTTGAGGCGTTTGTCGAAACGATCCGGATCACGGCGCCGATCCCGTATGAAAAACCGCTGCCGGCGCCGGCGTTTACCTGTAACCTGTCCAGAGAAGCGTACTGCAGAAGGGTTGAGCGGACAAAACAGTATATCAGGGAAGGGGATATCTTTCAGGGCGTTATCTCGAGGCGGTTTGAGGCAGACTACGACGGAAGCCTGCTAAATGCTTACAGGGTACTTCGGACGACCAATCCTTCACCGTATATGTACTATATCCGGCTCAGGGATTTGGAGATCGCAGGTACTTCACCGGAGACGATGGTGAAGCTCACAGACGGAAAGCTGATGACCTTTCCGGTTGCCGGGACGAGAAAGCGGGGGAAGGACAGGGAGGAGGACATGGCGCTCGAAAAGGAACTTCTGGCGGACGAGAAGGAGTGCGCTGAGCATAATATGCTGGTGGATCTGGCAAGAAACGACATCGGCAGGATTGCGGAGTACGGCAGTGTGCGGGTTGAGGACTATATGGCAGTGCATCGGTTTTCGAAAGTGATGCACATCGCGAGTACCGTCACTGGAAAGCTGGCGGCCGGAAAGACCTGCGGAGATACGGTTGAGGCGCTTCTCCCGGCGGGGACGCTCTCCGGGGCGCCAAAGTTCAGGGCATGCGAGATCATCGACGAGCTGGAACCCGTACCAAGGGGCGTTTACGGCGGGGCGATCGGATATCTTGATTTCAGCGGGAATCTGGATGTGTGCATCGCGATCCGGACGGCGGTCAGGAAAGGAAGAAAAGTGTATGTGCAGGCGGGCGCCGGTATCGTGGCGGATTCAGTGCCGGAGAACGAGTATCAGGAATGTGCCAATAAGGCAGGAGCCGTGATCGAGGCGATCCGGCGTGTGGAAGAGCTCTGCTGAGCGCAGGATGCCGGGAAAGGGAGCATTAATTCAGAAAGGGGGAAGGAACATGGTATTATTGATCGATAATTATGACAGCTTCTCGTATAATCTGGTGCAGGCGATCGGGGAACTGGCTGCGGGCCAAAAAGAGCTTAAGGTAGTGCGCAATGATGCGCTGACGGTGGAACAGGTCATGGCGCTTGCACCGTCGCACATCGTGCTCTCACCGGGGCCTGGGAAGCCGTCGGACGCAGGTATATGTGAGGCGCTGGTCAGGAAAGCGTGCGGAAAGATACCGCTGCTGGGGGTATGCCTTGGACACCAGGCGATCTGCGAAGCTTTTGGGGGCAGGATCACATATGCGCCGGAACTGATGCATGGCAAGCAGAGCATGATAAGGATCAGGGAGGACAGCCGGATCTTTCGAGGACTTCCGGGAGCGCTCGCTGTTGCAAGGTATCATTCGCTTGCGGCGAACCCGGACAGGATCCCGGATGTGCTGGAGGTCACGGCAGTCGACGAAAGAGGGGTTGTGATGGCAGTAGAGCACAGGGAGTATCCGGCATATGGCCTGCAGTTTCACCCGGAGTCGATCATGACGCCGCATGGCAAACAGATGATTGAAAACTTTTTGAGTATATTTTAATGAATAGGAGTGGTAAAAATGATCGTGGAGGCAACAAAAAAGATCGTGGAAAAGATCGATCTGACATCTGACGAGGCGGAGCAGGTGATGGATGAGATCATGAGCGGGGAGGCAGAGCAGATCAATATGGCATCGTTTCTCACGGCGCTTCGCATGAAGGGTGAGACGGTCGAGGAGATCACCGCATTTGCGAAAGGGATGCGCAAGCATGGCACAAAGGTGCCCGTGCAGGGGGATGTGCTCGAGATCGTGGGAACAGGCGGGGACGAGGCAAACTCCATCAATATCAGTACGATGGCAAGCATTGTCGCGGCGGCGGCAGGATACAAGGTGGCAAAGCACGGAAACAGAAGCGTGTCGAGCAAAAGCGGCGCAGCGGACTGTCTGGAGGCACTTGGCGTAAAGCTGGATCTGGAACCTGAAAAAAATGCGGAGGTTCTCGAAAAGGGCAATATCTGTTTTATGTATGCGCCCAAGTACCATGCGGCAATGCGTTTTGTGGGACCGGTGAGAAAAGGGATCGGTCTCAGGACCGTATTTAACATTTTGGGGCCGCTCGCCAATCCCGCGGGGGCGAATGCGGAACTGATGGGCGTATACAGCGAGGAGCTCGTGGAGCCGCTGGCACACGTGCTCAGCAATCTTGGCGTGAAGCGTGCGCTGGTCGTGTACGGGCAGGACAGACTGGATGAAATATCCATGAGTGCACCCACGACTTGTGTGGAGGTTGACAACGGCAGTTTTAAAAAGTACGAGATCACGCCGGAGCAGTTTGGATTTCAGCGCTGCAGAAAGAGTGATCTGACAGGTGGAGACGGTATTGAAAATGCAAAGATCGCGGAGGAGATCCTGAACGGGACGTGTACGAACGCCATGGCGGACGCCGTGCTCCTGAATGCAGGCGCAGGCATCTATCTTATGGGCGGCGCCTCCTCGATCGGAGACGGGGTGAAGATCGCGCGGGATGCTGTTGAGAGCGGCAAAGCATATGAGACGCTTCGGAATTTTGTGAAGCTCACGAACTCATAATGTGAAACAGAGAGAGGACATTTGAAGAATAAGGAGGAGACAGCATGATTCTGGATGATCTGGCAGCGGCGGCCAGGGCAAGGGTAGAACGAAAGAAAAAGAGTATACCGTTTGAGGCGGTGCGCACAGAGGCGCTGCGTCTTGCAAAATGCGAAGGAACATTCACATTTCCATTCGAGAGTGCGGTTGCGGGGGAGGGTATCCGTTTTATATGCGAGGTAAAGAGGGCGTCCCCTTCCAGGGGGATCATTGCTGAGGATTTTCCTTATCTGGACATTGCCAGGGCGTATGAAAGGGCAGGGGCGGACTGCATTTCGGTACTGACGGAAACCGATCATTTCAAGGGGGACGACAGGTTTTTGAAGGAGATCAGCGACGCGGTCGCCATACCGACGATTCGGAAAGATTTTATCATAGACCCGTACATGATCTACGAGGCGAAATTGTTAAAAGCATCGTGTGTGCTCCTGATCGCGGCGCTCCTTGACGCGGACGCCATCAGGGAATACAAGGCAGCCTGTGATGAACTCGGACTCTCTGCGCTCGTGGAGGTCCATGATGAGGCGGAGGTCGAAAGCGCGCTTGATGCCGGAGCCAGGATGATCGGCGTCAACAACCGTGATCTGCGGACGTTCACGGTTGATATCGGCAACAGCATAAGGCTTCGAAAACTGGTTCCGAAAGAGATCCTCTTTGTCGCGGAGAGCGGCATTAAGACGGCGGCAGATATCCAGGCGCTCCGGCAGGCGGGCGCAGATGGCGTGCTGATCGGCGAGGCGCTGATGCGGAGCAGTGATAAGGCGGAAATGATAAAACATTTAAGGGGAGATCAGATATAAATGACAAAGGTAAAGATATGCGGGCTCAGGTCTTTGGCGGACATCGAGAAGGTCAACCGGTATCTGCCGGATTATATCGGCTTTGTATTTGCGGATAGCAGGCGGTTTGTCACAGATGAACAGGCGCTTGAAATGAGCCGGGCGCTTGACAGGCGCATTCAGGCGGTCGGTGTGTTTGTAGATGAACCGCTGGGGCATGTGGTCGGGCTATGTGACAGGGGCGTCATAAACGCGGTGCAATTGCATGGCGGGGAATCAGAAGCCTATATTCGGGAGCTGAAACAAAATACTGGCACGACTGTCATAAAGGCGGTAAGGGTGCAGCGCGCAGATCAGATATCCCGGATGATATCACAGGAGGCGGATTACATGCTGTTTGACACCTACAAAAAAGGAGCGCCCGGCGGCACAGGGGAACGGTTTCCGCTGGAGATCGTAAAGGAGAGTTTTGTACGGAAACCTTATTTTCTGGCGGGCGGACTGGACTGCGGGAATGTTGAGGAGGTGATCCGCCAAACGGAATGCTTTGCGGTGGATGTGAGCACAGGGGTTGAGACAGACGGGGTGAAGGATGAAGAAAAGATCCGGAAGTTTGTGGAATGTGTGCGGAATGTGAAGCGTGTATGATGTTATAGCGGGAAAGCAGATGATTATGGAACAGTTTCAAGAAACAGAAAACAGGAAAGGAAGAATGATCGAAATGGCAGAAAAGAAAGGCAGATATGGCCTGTACGGAGGACAATACATACCGGAGACGCTGATCCCTGCAGTGCAGGAGCTGGAACAGGCGTATGAGAGATACCGGAATGATCCGGCATTTCAGGCGGAACTAAAGGAATTACTGGAAAAGTATGCGGGGCGTCCGTCTCTTTTGTACTATGCGGAGAAAATGACAAAGGATCTGGGCGGTGCAAAGATCTATTTAAAAAGGGAGGATCTGAACCATACAGGTTCCCACAAGATCAACAATGTATTGGGTCAGGTGCTTCTGGCGAAGAAGATGGGCAAGACGCGTGTCATCGCGGAGACCGGCGCAGGACAGCACGGGGTGGCGACGGCGACGGCGGCGGCGCTGATGGGCATGGAATGCGAGATCTTTATGGGAAAGGAGGATATGGATAGACAGGTGCTGAACTGCTACAGAATGGAGCTTCTGGGCGCGAAGGTGCACCCGGTTACGTCGGGAACGATGACCTTGAAGGACGCTGTCAACGAGACGATGCGCGAGTGGGCTTCGCGGATGGACGATACCTTGTATGTGCTCGGCTCTGTCATGGGGCCGCACCCCTTTCCGATGATCGTCCGGGATTTTCAGAAGGTGATCGGGGAGGAGATCAGGGAACAGCTTCTGGAGGCGGAGGGGAAGCTTCCCGACGCAGTGGTCGCCTGTGTGGGCGGAGGCAGCAATGCGATGGGTTCCTTCTACGAGTTCATACCTGATACAAATGTCAGGCTGATCGGCTGTGAGGCGGCAGGGCTCGGTGTGGATAACCCGAAGAACGCGGCGACCATCGCAAACGGCAGCGTCGGCATTTTTCACGGGATGAAGTCCCTGTTCTGCCAGGACGAATACGGACAGATCGCGCCGGTGTACTCGATATCGGCGGGACTGGATTATCCGGGGATCGGGCCGGAGCACGCAGATCTGCACGAGACAGGGCGCGCGCAGTATGTGCCGGTCACGGACGAGGAGGCTGTGGAGGCGTTTGAGTATCTCTCGAGGACGGAGGGGATCATTCCAGCCATAGAGAGCGCGCACGCGGTTGCATATGCGAAAAAGATCGCGCCGGAATTTGGCAAGGATCAGGTCATCGTAGTCACGATCTCAGGGCGCGGCGACAAGGATGTGGCGGCGATCGCAAGATACCGGGGCGTGGAGATCTTTGATTAGAGATTGAAAAGTAATATGTTGATAAGCGAGGAGAGAATGAAATGAGCAGGATCAGTAAAGCGTTTGAAAATAAGAAGGCATTTATCGCATTTGTGACGGGAGGAGACCCGGATCTGGAGACGACGGAGGCACTCATTCCCAGGATGGCGGCAGCGGGGGCGGATCTGATCGAGATCGGGATCCCGTTTTCGGACCCGATCGCCGAGGGTGTCGTCATACAGGCGGCGGATGAGCGGGCGCTGAGTGCGGGAACGACGACAGACAAATTGTTTGATATGGTGAAGCGCGTGCGTGGGAAAGTGGGTATACCGCTGGTATTTATGACATATGCCAATCCGGTGTACACCTATGGGACGGAGATGTTCATGAAACGGTGTGTGGAATGCGGCATTGACGGAATCATTATCCCGGATGTGCCGTTTGAGGAGCGTGAGGAAGTGAGCGGCGCCTGTGAGGCAGCGGGGATCGAGCTGATCTCCATGATCGCGCCGACTTCACATGAACGCATCGGCAGGATCGCAAAACACGCAAAAGGTTTTCTATATTGCGTATCATCGCTGGGTGTCACAGGCGTCAGAAATAAGATCACGACAGATATCAGGGACATGGTAGACCATGTGAGGGCGGTATCGGATGTTCCGTGCGCAGTCGGTTTTGGCATCTCCACGCCAGAGCAGGCGCGCGCGATGGCGGCTGTGTCGGATGGCGCGATCGTGGGCAGCGCGATCGTCAGGATCATCGCCCGCTATGGAAAGGACTGCATCGGGCCGGTGTGCGATTATATCAGGGAGATGAAAGCGGCCGTGGTGGCCGCATAGCGGCAGGAGCATATATGAGATCTGCGCCAGCACATCGATGCTGGCGGTTCTTTTTCTGTCTCGATCAGAGCCAGATAAGACGCGGGAAGGACTGTGAAAACGGTGCTTGACAATTTATGTGTTGTCCTGTAAAATCTATCTTCAACTGGAATCTGTACTGCAGGTTAGAGTTAGGAGGACATTATGAATATTGAATATTTGAAGAATAACGGGATTGATATTGCAGTCGTTTCCGGTGACGAGGTGGTAATTGTTGATACGCAGTCAGCTCTGGATCTGGCGATGACTGTGAAGTATGAGACAGGCGCGGAGCGGATTGTCATTGATAAAGCTGTAATATGCGGGGAGTTTTTCATCCTTAGTACGGGAATGGCGGGTGAGATCCTCCAGAAATTTATGAATTATCATGTGAAGGTGGCTGTTTACGGGGATTACTCGCATTATACAAGCAAGCCGCTGAAAGATTTTATTTATGAGTCGAATCATGGGAAGGACTTTTTCTTTGTATCAACGAAGGAAGAGGCGGTGCAGAGGCTGACAGGGACACAATAACAAACGGGTGCAGATTCCAGTTTTTCTGTTGGTTATTCTGTATGGGAAGGCATCTCTTAGGGGATGTTTTTCTTTTAAAACAGTGAAGGAGATTGCAATATGGATAAGCTGATGTATATGATGATGATCGAAAAGACCAAAACCTATAATAAGATAACCAGGAAGGTGGTTGAGGAACATGTGGAGAATATAAGGAGGCTGGACGATGAGGGAAAGCTGGAGATCTGCGGCGTGTTCAAAGGTTATCCGGGGATGGCAGGCATGTATATCCTGAAGACAGAGAGCCGTGAAGAGGCGGAGGAACTTTGCAAAAGGGAGCCTTTGGTAGTTGGAGGATATGCAAAATATAAGCTGGTCGGCCTGCAGGTTGCGAACAGGGAAAATAATTATCTGCTGTGATCGTGGGGAAATAATTGCCGGTGGATCTTACTGCGTAAGAATGGATAAATGATTTCCCGCCGGGTTATCGCGCAAAGTGATAGATTTTGCAGATGGATTATGATATACTGGAGAAAATAAGGAAGGGGCAGAGAAGATGATGCGCTATTTCAATACAGAGGGACGCTGCCGGCCGGATCAGCACTACATGGTCCGTCTCGACGGGCGGCTGGAGGTGATTAGGGAGCAGTTCGTAGC
>VSNO01000174.1 GCA_009774375.1 Lachnospiraceae bacterium | reverse complement strand
GAGGAAAATAGCAGGAAAACATAAATTTAGAAAAGAAAAGTAAAAAATAGGTTGATTAATTGTAAAAAAAATTATAAATATTAACAAAAAATTTTGCAAAAAAAATAGGGATATGGTATAATCAAACTACAATTAAGAGAAGATGCTTAATTGCGAGATTAAGTGCGAAGGGATGTGGACTGAATGAAGTTTATTATCAGCGGTAAGAACATTGATGTAACGCCTGGATTAAAGGCGGCAGTTGAGGACAAGATTGGCAAGCTGGAGAAATATTTCACGCCAGAAACGGAGGTACACGCGACATTAAGTGTTGAGAAGGAGAGGCAGAAGATAGAGGTCACCATTCCTGTGAAGGGAAGCATCATCCGCTCAGAGCAGGTGAGCAACGACATGTATGTATCAGTAGATCTTGCGGCAGAGGTGATCGAGCGGCAGTTAAAGAAATATAAAAATAAATTCAGGGCAGATCAGCAGGCAGGCGCAGCGAGCCTTAGAACCGACTTCATAGAGAGTGAATATGATGAGGATGACGAGGAAGTGCGGATCGTCCGCACCAAGAAGTTTGATATCAAGCCCATGTATGCGGAGGATGCATGCGTCCAGATGGAACTTCTCGGACATGATTTCTATGTATTCTGCAATGCGGAAACCGATGAGGTGAATGTTGTCTATAAGCGCAAAGGGAATACGTATGGTCTCATTGAACCGGAAAATTAAATAGGATCTGAGGACAGGCACTGGTAGGCAGTGCCTGTTTTTTTGGTATGTCTGGAGGGGAGGTGCAGAGGATGGATTGAAATATAAGAAATTGTTTATTGTAAAAGCGGCAAATGTATATTATAGTGTATTTATGGAGGCATGCGGCAGGAATGCGGTGCCTCTTTTATGCACATGGGCGGGCAGGGGAAGAGTCCTCTTCCCTGCTCGACTAAAATACAAGGAGGATTTCTGTATGGAATCGGATAAAAAACATTATCTGCGGATGGGCGTCACGATCTTTGCCAGTCTCGCAGCGGTTGTCGCATTTTTCTTTTTAATTCTGCGGTACGAGGGACTGAAGGCTTATCTGGATGTGATCCATGTGGCGCTTCAGCCGGTGGTGGCGGGGATTGTGATCGCCTATGTGCTCTGTCCTGTTGCAAAGTTTTTTGAGAGGCGGCTTGGCAGGGTGGGATGGCTCTCCCGCGCGGCGAGGTCGCTCTCCGTCCTGTTTACACTGATCTTTGCGATGGGGATCCTGGGATTGTTCTGTGCGCTGGTCCTGCCGCAGGTGGTGGACAGTATCAGGACGCTTGTGGTGGATCTGCCGGAAATGCTGGAGGTGCAGCTTGCTAGGCTTGGCACTTATCTGGAATCCGACAGTGACGCGGCGGCTACGGTGATGCAGATGATCACCTCCGTCGAGACGTTCCTGATGACATGGATCAAGGAAAATCTGTTCTCCACAGTCTCGAATGTGGCAGGCAGTGTGCTGTCAGTCGGTTCCGCTATCGTGAATTTCGTGGTGTCGGTGGTCGTGATGGTATATCTTCTGCTGGACCGCGAGCGCTATCTGGCGCAGTGCAGGAAGCTGTTCTATGCGGTCAGCCGCAATGAGCGCTTCAACCGCGCCGTCATGGAAGTCCTGCATCAGACGGACAGGATTTTTGGGGGATTTATCTCGGGAAAGCTTCTGGATTCCCTGATCGTGGGTATTATCTGCTTCGTGTGCCTGACGGTCATGAAGATGCCCTATGCGCTGCTGGTCAGTGTCATAGTGGGAGTGACCAATATCATACCGATGTTCGGTCCATTTATCGGGGCGATCCCGAGCGCGTTTCTGATCCTACTGGTCTCGCCGTCAAAATGCCTGCTGTTTCTGGTCTTTATCATCATCCTGCAGCAGCTTGACGGAAATGTCATCGGTCCGAAGATCCTCGGCAACTCGACGGGACTGTCGGCGCTCTATGTGACGGTGGCGATGCTGCTCTTTGGCAAGCTGATGGGATTTATGGGAATGATCGTGGGAGTGCCGCTGTTCGCCACCATGTATTACATAGTCAAGCGGCTGGCAGAGTATTCGCTGAGTCAACAGGGGATGCCGATGGAGACTGCCGGCTATGTTGTGGATACAATGGCAAGAGAAAAGGACAGCGGTGAGAAAGAAAAAAAGGATGAAGAGATCTGATGGAGTACAGTCGATGAGGATGAGCGGTGTCAGGCCGCTTCGCGTCGGTGGACTGCTCCTGCCATCCAATGTGCTGATGGCGCCGCTTGCGGGATATACCTGCTATCCATTTCGTATGCTTGCGTATGAGCTCGGGGCAGGATTGTGCTTTACGGAGATGTGCAGCGCCAATGCATTGAAATACGAGGACAGGGCGACCAACCGCCTCCTGCTGACGACAGAGGATGAGCCGTTTAGGGCAGTACAGCTGCTCGGCGGCAGTCCGGCGGTGCATTTTACGGGAACACCCGGATCACAGCGATAGAGCTTCCGCCACAGGTGCGTTCGATCGGTGCGGCGGCATTTAAGGGATGCAGCGGGCTTCGGAGGGTATGGATGCCGCCGGATGTCACGCGTCTGGAAGAGGAAGTATTTTCGGGATGTGTCGCGCTTTTTACCGATGTGGCAGGCTGCGTGAGGTCTGTCTGGAACAGACGGAGGAGTTTGGCAGGGAAGCGCTGTCCGGTTGCACTGCGCTCATGCCATGTGCGGTGAATCCGGCGCTGCGTGCAGGCGAGCGTGCTTTTGCAGACACACTGCTGGGCGACCGGCTGGGGAATGGGCTCCGTATGGTGGGGAATCTGGTCATTTCCGGGTCTCTGTGTACAGGCGAGGTGATCCTGCCGGAACATGCACAGGGAATCGCACCGTATGCGTTTGCGGGAAACCGTGCCGTCAGCAGGGTGTTTTTTGGCGAAGAGATACGCTGGATCGGCGAGGGGGCATTCTATGGATGCAGCGGACTGGAACAGGCGGTTTTTGCATCGGAGGAAAAGCATGTGTGCGATGTGCGATTGGGAAATGGCCTCAGAGTGGATGCCAGCGCTTTTGAAAAGTGCACATCCTTGAGGGAGGCCGTATGTCCGGCGCAGCAGGCGGGAGAATCGGCTTTTGCCGGGTGTGTGTCACTTGTCAGGGCAGAGCTGCCGCGGGTAGAATATTTATCAAAGCGTATGTTTTATAATTGCACCAGCCTGGAGACCTGTATCTGCACAAGGGCAGAAACCGTACAGGCATTCTGTTTCTGCGGCACCAGGCGTCTGCGGCAGTATGACTTTTCTGCTCTGAAACGGATTGGCGAGTATGCATTTGACGGCTGTGAGAGCCTGAAATATGCGGAATTTCAGGACGGGGTGCATCTGATGCCGCACGCACTGGAGGACTGCAGCGGTCTGGAGGAGATCCGCCTGTCCGGGGAGCAGGGGGCGATCCGGCCAGAGGAATACGCGCTGGCGGGCTGTACAGGGCTCCGGCGGGTGGAATATCACGGAAAAGAGTGGCTTTTTCAATGTTATGGGGATATCCTGTCGCCGGAGATCCCGGAGATGGTGCGGCTCCTGTTTCACAGTGCTTTCAGTTGTTTTACCGTCGAGCAGGAGACGTACCTGACCCGGTATCGCGGTGCGGCGGGTGCAGTGCGGATCCCGATGGGAATCCGGCGGATCGCGCCGGAGGTGTTCCGCGATGCGATGATGCTGGAACAGGTGGAGATTCCGGAGAGTGTGGAATATATCGGTGCGAGAGCGTTTCACGGGACACCTTGGCTGGCACAAAAGCGCAGGGAAGCGCCGATGATCACTGTTCGGGATATGCTGCTGGACGGATCTGCCTGTGCAGGGGAAGCTGTGCTTTCGCCGGACATCCGCCTGGTGTGCGGCTGGGCGTTCGCAAATGGTCTGGATATCACAGGGATCCGCTTTTCGGAGCGCAGGTCTGTGCAGGTAGGAGAATATGCGTTCCGCAACTGCATCAACCTGCGGGAGATGACGCTGCCGGACGGCATGGACGTGCATTTTACAGGCCTGGCAGACCGTGGGCGCGAACTGCCGCCGCTGGCAGAACAGGCTGTGATGGACAGTCTGAACTGTTTTAAGACGGACGAGAATGGCGTGCTCAGGGAGTGTACAGGGAATATTTCCAGGCTGCGGCTTGCCTGCGGCATCACGGAGATCGGGGAAGGGACGTTTCAGGACGGGAACCTTCTGACGACGGTCACATTCTCGGAGACTGTGACAAAAATCGGCGTGCGCGCCTTTGCAGGCTGTAAATGGCTGCGGGAGGTCAGGCAGGCGGAACGCGTAACCAGTATCGGCGCCCATGCATTTTCCGGCTGCGGCATGCTGCGCTGTGTGGAATTGTCCGAAGATCTGCAGCAGATCGGTGCGCGCGCGTTTGAGAACTGTACCGCACTCGAGGAGGTACAGATTCCGGAGGGCGTGGAGGAGATCCCGGAGAGGGCATTTTACCGCTGTCACAGCCTGAAAAATATCAAACTGCCCTCCACGCTGAAGAGGATCGGCAGGGAGGCGTTTGCATTTTGCGGGGGAGCTTCCGGGTTGCAGGTGCCAGAGGGCGTGTATGTCGGCGAGAGGGCGTTTTACGGTGTGTGAAGCAAAAAGCCGATTACAGGATGAAAACAGGAGATTGGATCATGTACTACCGCAGATTAGGAAATACAGGGCTTTTGGTGTCGGAGATCGGTTTCGGCACGATTCCGGTGCTGCAGGGTGATATCCCGGTGCTGCCGGCGTATTTTGATCTGGATGAGCAGCAGGCGCTCGCCGTGATGGACTATGCCCTGCATCTGGGATGCAATCTATATGATACTGCGATCGTGCCGGAATACGGGGACGCGGAGATCAAGCTTGGCAGATTTGCGGCGTGTGCGGGGCGGGACAAGATCATTATTTCCGACAAGGCGCGCTTTTTTGGCGGCAGTGAGATGTACAGGGCTGTGGAGACATCCTGTGAGAATCTGGGGACACATCCGGACATATATTTTGCCCATCAGGTGGACGCCGCCCATGAGGATGAAGTGTTTGGCAGGGGCGGGGCGCTGGACGCGCTCGCGGAGCTGAAGGCAGAGGGAAAGATCCGGTTTGCGGGTATCGCGACACACTATTATGATATCCTGCTGCGGGGGGCGCAGGATGACCGTGTGGATGTGCTGCAGGGCAGCGGTAATCTGCTGGAGCGCGGGATGCTTGACCGCATTCGCGGGGAGGCATGTTTTCGCGGGAAGGGGTTTCTGGTCAACAAGGTGTATGCGGCAGGGCTGCTGCCTGCGCGGTTTTCGGAGAAGTCTTTGATCGGATTTGCGCTGTCTTACCCTGTGTCGAGCGTCCTGATCGGACTTGGCACGAGAGCACAGGTAGATGCCGCTATGGGGTGGGATCCCAGGAATCCAGAGCCGGCAGTTCCGGATTTTGACGAAGTGCTCTCTGTGCTGGAAAAGGAGTACATGGCGATTCCGTGTGACCGGTGCCAGCGGTGTGTCTGTCCGCACGGCACGGAGATCCATACGCTGTTCCGCCAGTATCAGTATTTTCATCTGGGAAAGGACTACTGGGCATTGAAGAAACTGGGGCTTGGGATCGCAGAGAGCGCACGGCACTGCCGCGAGTGTGCGGAGATGCCCTGCATGGATGCATGCCCGCGGAAGATACGCATCGCACAGGAAATGCAGAGAGTGGAACGGCTTGTTGCGGAGCATGCTGACTGACAAAATTCTGTGCGTCTTTTATAATCTTATGACAGGTTCAGACAGACGGGCATGGAAGATGGATCATATTTTATGATCAGATTTTCCATGCCCGTCTGCATATTAATCTTTGATATGTGGTATGATAATGGATGGCTTGACAAATGTCAGTTCCTGCGGCGCCTCCGGGTGTTCGGAGCGGAACAGCAGCTGCAGTGCGAGCCGCTTGCCGAGCAGTCCTGTCGGGACATTGGCAGTGATGATGCGCCCTGCGACATTGATATATTCGCCGGTGTTGTCAAAACCGGTGAGAGTGACCGGGTGCGGAAGGCGGTGCGGGTTGTTGTCCATGTAGGCCTGAACGAAGTTGGCGACATAGTCGCTGGCGCACACAAAAGCGCTTGGCCAGTTTTTCAGCTCATCCAGGAAAGTGTACAGTTTTTTGTCATAGGAGAAGATATCAATGCGCCCGGTGAGGCAGTATTCCGACCGGACGATGAGCTCATGCCTGTTCATGCAGTCGCAGTAGCCAAGATAGCGCTCCTTGTTGGTCATCGCATAGTCGATATCCCCCAGAAAACCGATCTCGGTGTGGCCGTTCTGTATCAGCAGGTCCGTGATCCGGGCCTCTGTGCGGAAACCTTCGATCAGAGTCAGGTCGCCATTCAGCTGGGTGTCTGTCAGGGAAGGGATCGTGTCAAGGAATACTTTGGGCAGGGGAAGGTCGTTCACCATACTCAGGATCTCCGCATCATATACGTTCAGGATGATAACGCCGTCGACGCTGCCGTTCAGGAGGACAGACGGAAGACTGAAGCTTTTCGTGTAGACCGATGGCACATAAGTATACAGCAGGTTTACATTGTAATTGGCAAGCTCCTGCGCCATGCGGTGGATGATATTGGTCCAAAAGAGTGCAGAGTCCGGCCTTGACACGACCAGGGAGATGGTGCGCTGCTCCTCCTGAGGCTGTTCCAGCGCCTGATAGGGGAGTTTTGCATAGCCCAATTCCTTGGCCTTGGCAAAGATCAGTTCCCGAAGGGAATCTGATACGCCAGACTGGTTGTTGAACGCTTTGCTGACTGTGACTCTGGATATATTGAGAGCATCTGCGATATCTTTCATCGTGATTTTTTCCATAAATAGAATCTTCCTTTCTGTCAGCGTTTCTGCCTGATCCATGCGGGACTGTCCGATAATGATCTATGCTGCGTATTCATTCTATACATTTGTAAACATAAAATACATATATTATAGAAGGAGGGGTAAAATAAGATCTCTGTTGTTTATTATAGCATATCGATACGCAAAAAACAATTGATAGGTTTACAAATGTTAAGATAAATACATAATTCTATAAAATGCCGCAATTGTACGGCCTTTTTTCGTCACAATGTATGTCCTGAAGCCTGCGGGGAAAGATATATGACTGTTAATATGTACAAACTGCCAAGGCGTTTCAGAATACCTGAAAGAATAGACAGCAGATTCCACATGCCGGGTTGAAGCGGATATGGATCCGCTGATATCCTGTATTAGTTAATGTCAACAAATGTAATTGTATAGATTGTCTACTGAATGTGAAAAAGTGGGCAGAAATGAGTAAGTATTGACAAAATGACGTCTGGAAAGTTGGATATAATAATGAAAATGCTAAAATTTATTGACACAATAATTTACAAGCGTTAAGATAATGTTAACAAAAATAAACCAAAGGAGGTATAACAAATGGGAAATCGCAAAACATCTGACGGAGGGAGGATAAACTCTGGCAAGCCATGGTGGAAGCGATGGTCACGTGACGACACGGAGCTGTTTCTGCTGTCACTGCCGACACTGATCTGGTTTTTGATCTTTTCATACCTGCCAATGTTCGGTATCATCATCGCGTTCAAGAACTACAGGCTGCAGCCGGGCGGGCACGGGTTTATCTACAACCTGCTGCACAGTGAATGGGCAGGGTTTGGCAATTTTAATTATTTCTTTACATCAAACTCATTTACCATGCTTCTGAGGAACACGATCCTCTACAACATCGCGTTCATTATCATCAGCGCGAGCGTTGCGGTAGGCGGGGCTCTGATGTTGAGCAGCATGCGCAACAAGAGGGGATCCAAAGTGTATCAGACGATGATGTTCCTGCCTTACTTCATGTCATGGGTTGTCATCAGCTATTTCGTCTATGCATTGCTGACACCGGAGAGGGGCTACATCAACGGGATTATCACAAAGCTTGGCGGAGAGCGGATCATGTGGTACCAGGAGCCGAAGTACTGGCCGTTCATACTGATCTTCCTCAACACCTGGAAAGGTATGGGCTATGGTATGGTGCTCTATCTGGCGAGCATCACGGGGATCGATCCCTCGCTCTATGAGGCGGCGGTCATGGACGGTGCGACAAAGTCACAGCAGGCAAAGCACATCACGCTCCCTGCGATAAAGCCGGTATTCATCATGATGCTGATCCTCGACTGCGGCAAGATCTTCAATTCGGACTTCGGTCTGTTCTACCAGGTGACAGGACGTGTTCCTGCGTCACTGTATACCACGGTATCGACATTTGATACGTATATATATGCCGCGATCCAGTCGTCATCGCCGATCGGGCAGACGGCAGCAGCTTCTTTCTTCCAGGCGATCTGCAGCTGCGGTACGATCTTGTTTGCAAACTGGGTTGTGAGCAAGTTAGACAACGAAAACAGGATTATATAGAGTGGTCTCGGAAACGCACCCCAAAAATGAAAAAACTTTAGCTGCAAAATTGTAATTGCATTAGAGAGAGGGA
>VSNO01000173.1 GCA_009774375.1 Lachnospiraceae bacterium | reverse complement strand
GGCGGCGAAAGCGAAGGTGAATCCGGCGGTGTCATTGGACGCTTCGAAGAATTCAGTGACGTGATCGAGGAAGCCAAAGACCATGTAATGGGCATATCCGAGGGACTTGACGAGATTGACGGCAAGGAAGTCGAATGTACGATCAGGGTGAATATCGAGACGAATGGAAGCCTGCCAGCATTTGCAGAGGGTACTCTAGGCGATATGAACCTTGAAAGCGGTGAATATACTGCTAAATATGGTAAGGCATTTGCAGAGGGAACGGGTAAATATAAGGGACTTCCAAAGGCTGAAAAGAATGCCCTTGTATCCGAGTACGGACAGACTGAAATGACTGTGCTGCCAAATGGCAAGACGATCATCACCGATGAACCTACGATGATGGACTTGCCAAAGGATACAGTCATCTTCAATGAAGAACAGACGAAAAAGATCATGGATAACAAAGTCCATGTTGACGGTGGTGCCAACACATCATCGAATGGTGATGTGGTACAGCCGAATGGTGATATACTAAAACCTGATGGGACAGTGATAAAACCAAACGGGGTAGCAATACAGTCAGACGGAACAATCATAACTCCCGAAGGTAAAGTATATGAACCCCTCCGTCCCGGTGACAGGATGTATGACATGCTTCAGAAATTTAATGCCTACTTTAATAGCATTGACCAAAATGTGGAGAAGCTGACACCCAATTCATTCTATGACCATCAGAAACAGATGGAACAGATGGCTAACCAGGTGACAAATTACAACAGTGTGGTCAATAATAACAAAAATGTGCAGCCTGTAGTAAACCAGAATATTTCCGTCACACTTCCAAATGTGAATGATTCGACCTGTGCACAGGAACTATTGAGGGATCTGCAGTCTATATCATTAAAAAGTCATCAATTCTTTAATCCATAATCAAAGTAAATGAATGTAAAAACCTCTGAATGTGGTCATGAAAGGCTGCATTCAGGGTAGCAAATAGAAAAGGAGAATATATATAATGAGACAATTGACAAAGGAAGAATTAACAAATGTTGTGTATGACAATTGGAAAAAGGTATACGAATCAAATGTAGACGGAATAAGAGAACGTCTGGTGGATTCCATTATAGGAACTGGGAATAATTGTGCTGACCTGATGGTAAAACTTTCTGTATCATATGGGAATGAGATAATGAATGAGTGTGTCCAGGTTATCACGGAGACATTATACAGTGTCCTGTATACAGAGTGATTACAAAATATTAAGGAGAATGAAATCAGAATGAAAAGTGCAGCGGATGAAATTTTAAAGGCGATCAAATATGCGGTTGAAAGACAAAAAATAGACTGTGACCGCACATATAAATCAGTTATCAAAAGAATTGATAAAAAAGGATACGTGATCATAGACAGGACGGGAAGCGAGCGGACTGTAAAATGTTGTATTTCTGGGATTGAATTTAGGGTTGGACAAAGTGTCTGGGTAAAGGAACCGATGGGGAAGTTGAATGATATTCATATCTGTGGTGTTGTGTAGATTATAGGGTGAACAGTAAAGGTACTTTAGGTGTAGTGTTAGTATATTTGTGAAAATATTTATGATTATTTGATTCAGTATTTATTGCGGACAGGGAGAAAGATGCTGTGAAATATCTCTGTCCCATCATTGTATGTAACTATTGTAGGATTATTATTGGATTACTAAAAGATTACTGATTATTTGAACTTATTGGATTATTTGAACTTAGTATTGATTGAAAAGTGAATACAGATTTTTGTATGAAGGCACTGGCATACTCACGGGTGCCTTCTATATATGATTGAGAATTTTATATAAATTGGAGTGTGATTTTTATAGAAATGGTGGAAACAAAAACAGTACAGGAAAAGGTATTGGTAGATAAACGCTTACTAAATGTAAAAGAATTTTGCGCTTATCTGGGAATAGGTCAAACTAAAGCAAGAGAACTTTTAACAAAAACAGATAATACATATGCAGTTAGATTGAATGGACGTTTGTATGCAAATAAAATTTTGTTGGACAAGTGGATTGATTCTATTAGTGGAAATAAAGTAAAAAGGTAAATAAGGGTTGAAAATGAAGAAGAGTTTTCGTATAATCATTACGAGAGATGCTTCATTTCTTCCTATTATATATAGAAAGGAATAAGTATTATGCCGAAAGATTTAAAAGGTAAGGAACTTCCAAAAGGGATATATCAGAGAAAAGATGGGAGGTATGAAGCTAGAGCATCAATAAATGGTATTAAAATTCAGCTATATAATTTCAATCTGAAAGAGTTAAGGGTTGAATTTGAAAAACGTAAAGAAGAGGCAAAGCAAGGTGTAGATAAAAAGTTATCGAATATTACACTGGATGAATGGTTTGAGGAGTGGTTTGTTAGATATAAAGTGCCACATATCAAAGAGACAAGCGTTACTCCAATGAAAACAAAATATCGTGCCAATTTTGGTAGGCTGATCGGAAATATAAAAGTTGCAGATATCCGTAATATGGATATTCAGGATGTTATTAATACTATGCAGCGGGAAGGAAAAGCTACATCAAGTATGAGAGATGCTTTAGGGCGTGTCCGGGAGTGTCTTGAATCTGCTAAAAACAACCGTATTATTTCAGAAAACCCATGTTTTGATATTACTGTTCCGTGGGAAAATGTATCTAAAGAAAGACGTTTCTTAACTCAGGAAGAACAAAATCGGTTTTTGCAACAAGTAGAAGATAATTGGTACAAAGAAATGTTCTATATTATGTTTCTTACGGGAATGCGCATTGGAGAAGTAGGCGGTTTAAAATGGGAAGATGTGGATTTCAAAAATAAGTGTATTAATATCAATCGTTCATTGTCTTGTCAATATGAAGCAGGTGAAAAAACTGTTCGTTTAACTGCACCGAAGACTCATAATTCATATCGTAAAATACCATTTATGGGAGAAGCAGAGAAAATGTTTTTGTCTCAGAAGAAAAAGCAAGATAAGATTAAGAAAGAATTAGGTAAGCGGTACAGGAGCAATGGCGAATTATCAGATTTAGTATTTGTTACTTCTATGGGTTCACCTGTGTTTAGATATCATGCAGAAAAAGAAGTCAAGAAAGTTGTAAAAGCAATTAACGAACAAGAGGCTTTTGATTCTGTCAGAGAGCAGAGAGAACCGCACTATTTTGAAGACCTGTATCCTCATGCAATCCGACATACGTTTTGCAGTAGATGTTTCCAGTTGAATATGAATCCTAAAGTAGTTCAGAAGTTGATGGGACATCAACATTATTCGACAACTATAGATATTTATACGCATGTTATGCAAGATGATATTCACACTGAAATTAGCAAGTTAGAATCTGCTGTTATGGTTGTGCCAGAGGAATGAATTTACCAAATTCAGATATATTGTACCAAAATTGAAAATTTACCAAAGATTAATGAAATAAAAAAGAGAATAATGTTGTACCAAAAATAATAATTTGGTAAATATAATTGATAGGTAGTCCAAATCCTTGTGAAATGTGGAAAAATATAAAAAAGTTCGCAAATCAGGCTGGAATGTAAATAATATGGTGTATGAAGGGCTGTTCCGATTGGGGCAGCTCTTTTTATGCACATGGGCGTCCAAAGGAAGATGGTTCTTCCCCTACTCGATCTTTTTACTTGACAAATAGGTTTAAAACGTTTAGACTATAATTAGTTTAAATGTTTTAAACCTGTTTTATATTTATAGTCACTGTCTCTCGCGGTTTCATTATATATGATGTATAATGGAGACCTCATGAGGCTGTTGTAAGAAGGAGGAGAAGACGAATGGTTACATACATCATGACGGAGGCGGAGAATCTGCTGGCGGAACTGATCTGGGAGAAGGAGCCGATACGGAGCGGGGAGCTGGTGAAGCTGGCGGCGCAGCGGTTCGGGTGGAAAAAGTCGACGACGTACACGGTCCTGCGCAAGATCTGTGAAAACGACATTTTCCAGAATCAGGCGGCTGTGGTCACGTCAAAGATCAGCAAGGAGGAGTATACAAGCAGAAAGGGAGAGCAGTATCTGCAGGAGAACCACAACGGCTCCCTGCCGAATTTCGTGGCAGGATTTTTAAAGAGAAAGAAGCTCAGCAAAAACGATATCGAGGAGCTGGTGACACTGATCGAGGAGTATAAGGACTGAGGAACGGAAGGGGATGAAGAGGACATGATGGGGGATTTGTTTGTCAGGATATTGAACATCAGCATGATCAGCTGCTATACGATCGTGGTGGTGATGGTTCTCCGGGCGCTGTTGCTGCGGTGGGAGCGGAAGTTTGTATATTTTTTATGGTTCGTGGTCTTTGTCAACCTCTGTATTCCGTTCCGGCTCGAAGGGCCGTTCAGCCTCGTGCCGGCCTGGGTTGCGGATTTTGATATCGACAGACGGAGTGAGGGTGGACAGCCGGTTGTGTCAGAGGGAGAAGCAGATGATCTTCCAAATGAGGTTATAGCGACGATCACGTACAGTGGCATATCGCACAATTATGACGTACCGGCCGGTGGCGGCGTTCCGGGCACGGACTCAAACAGTGAGGCGTCATTCATTCAGGATGGGGTGGAGGGAAAGGTAGACTATCTTCCGAATGAACAGATCACGACGACAGCAATCAGCAGTCATGAGGATGCACCCGATAGGATGGGGGGCGTTCCGGGCACCGATTCGAATGATGGGACGACATATCATGAGTACCACACAGGTGACGGACGGGAGAAAAATGCGCGAAGGGCGGTCATGGCGTTTGTGTGGGGAGCCGGGGTACTCCTGCTGGCGGCAGGAAATATATGGGCAGTCTGGAAGTTTCGGGGAAAGATCAGGAATGCGGAGCCATTTTCAGAAGAATGCGCCGCTGGGATTCGGACGATAGACGGGATTGAGTCGCCTTTTCTGTGGGGATTGTTCCCGCCCGTGATCTATCTGCCGCGGTCAATTGATGCGCAGGAGTGCACGTATGTTATCGCCCACGAGGATTACCACAGGAAGAGGCGGGACTATATTTTTAAACCGCTTTTTTGGGCGGTCGCGGTGATCCACTGGTTTAACCCGCTGGTGTGGGCGGCGTACTTTTTGTTTGTGAGGGATATGGAGATATCCTGTGATGAGGCGGTGATCGCCAATGCGGATGAAGACATCCGGAAGAAATACGCGGAGAGTCTGCTGAAATATGCGGCGCGGCAGAACGGGTATACGCTGACGCCGATCACATTTGGTGAACCCTCACTGAAATGTAGAATCAGAAATGTACTGCAGTACAGGGAGAGAAATGTGATGGGTTCCGCATTTGTGCTGTGCGGTGTGCTTGTCGTGATGGCGGGACTGTTTTTTAAGCCGCGGCAGGAGGCGCTGATGACGCTGCCCGTCGGCAGGACGGATGCGCAGACAGCGCAGGGGATACCGGGTATGCTGGCAGCGGACTCTGTGGACGGAGAGGCTTTGAACGATAAAGCTCTGAGTGGAGAGGCGAACTGGCGCTCCGGTATGATCAGAGGGACGGATGGTGAAAATGAGTATACAAAGATCTTGATGGGATCGGACATGGTGTCTGGTGAAGCTGCAGACTTTCGCACGTTTGCATACGCGGACAATGACGGGGCGAAGGAAACGGCAGACGAAGAGGAACGGGATGGAATGAACGCGGTCGCATATGTGATGGCGGGCGATGAGACAGATGGCGTGATCACAGGGAGTCTGTGGCGGGTCGATGTCCGGAGCGGAGCCGTACAGCCTGTCATGCAGGATATCGCGATGGCGGATACACAGGCCGCATCGATCGTATTTGACGATGCATCGTATATCATACTGAATTACCGGTCCGGAAACCGCGCAGACGGCAGGATCCTTCCAGTTACAGGGGATGATCTGACAACGGAGATCATGTCTGATCTTTCAGGGGAGAAGAGGATCGGCGATAGGGAGGGGACGATCCTCTGCAATGACTATGCATACTGGCTGGTCGATGCGGAGACGGTCCGGGAGGCCGACGGGCATGACGCCTCACAGGATGAGGGGGAGTGGAGGCCCTGGACGGCACACAGGAGAGGTGATCGTGCAGACCGCTATCAGATCGGACAGGAGTACGAACCGACAGATGCAGTCCAGAGAAGGATTGACGGTCTGGTACCTTGCTATGAGGGAAATATGGATGCTTTTTTTGACTATTGCGATGAGGCAGTCAGCACGAAAGGCAGGGCGAGGCGCAGGGACGCGTATTCGTGGGTGAATCTGATCGGAAGGACGGAGAACTTTGAATTTTATGGAATGAACACGATCGACACGATACTGGTCGGAACGCCGGATGGGAAGTATGTGCGGATCGACAGCAGCTTTTCTTCAAATTATTGGGAAGTGCCGTTTTGGTTCGAGGAGGATCTGGATGAGGATGGAGAGCGGGAGCTGGTCATCATGGGTGGATTCGGATCACATGGAACGGGGTTCTATATGGAGCAGCTGTTTGTCGTGGATAGAGGAGCAGATGGGAGCTGGTATGCGTATGAGCTTCATGATGACATCTATCTGCCCATGATACAGCAGCATATGGATACTGTGTACGGCGATGAGAGTGTGGAGCTGCAGATTGATGGGCGAGGCGTAGGGCATCCTTTCGCGAACGATGAGATCATCGATGCATCTGCCAGGTATGGCGCAGGGGCGCAGATCCGTTTTGGGTACGGTGAGAGCGGGATTCTGCTGTACTTTGTGTCCAGGGAGGACAGGATTCTGGGAGATCCGGACAACCCGGAGAAGAAAATTGTGCTGGATGCCGGGCTTGCGGTTTATTCAGACACATGCGTTTCAGGGGTTTTTCCAGGGAACCATTTTGTTGCGGAGCTCGCCTATGAGGGGGACGGAGAGTGGCGTATGACGGAATATCATCACGAATTCCAGGATGAGTATTAACAGGATCGGGTGCCAGGTACGACAAACAGGGGAAGATGGCTCTTCCCCTGTTCGCTTTATGGCTGTTATGCCGCGTAGTCGATATTGGCACCCTTGAACTTTGCCGCGTCGAGTTCCTTCTGATTTTTGGTGTATGGATTATCCTCGTTGGAATATTTGATCTGTGTGTGCGTCACACCGCCGGAAACGTATGTACGTCCGCATTCGGGGCAGATCGAGGTGTGGATGGACACGGAGGCATTGATCACTTTGCCGTCCTTCTGCGCCGCTTTCTTGTACGCGTTGGATACATGCTCTCCCTCGTGGGCGCGCACTCTCGCGCCGGCTGATTCCGGTGAGATGTGTGCAGCTGACTTGAAGGAGACATTGCCCTCGTCGGAACCGTCCTGATAGGTGCGGTTGGCGCAGGTCTCACAGTCCTCCGGTGCGGAGCGCTTTCCGGGCTTTCTGACCTTGTCGGGGTCAGCGCTGTGCTGATCTGTCTCCTCTGACGGGTTGACAGCACCTGCTGTGCTGATGTCTCCATCTGCCGGCCTTGCAGACGGGGAGACTGGATTTGTGTATGGGGAATAGCTGGGATACAATCCCGGAATATTGCCGATCGTCATATTGCAGACCTCCTTTTCATTATATGACATGTGCTATGTTTATTGTTCTTTGTCTGAGGATCCTGTTTTGTCTAACGCCAGTGCTTTTTCCTCATGCTTGATCTCCCAGTGGATCAGGAAGGTAAGGATGCTGCGCAGCAGGATGATGACGCCCAGGATGCCAAGCTCGCCCCATTCGCGCACGACGACGGTACGAAGAACCTCACTGCCCATCTTGAATTCGAGTGACAGGGCGATGCCCTGCGCCAGATCCAGCCTGATCCGCGAGTCCTGCTTCATCCAGTACAGGAAGCATTTCACAGCTGTAAAGACCAGGATGGCGACCCCGAAAAGTTCCAGAATGATCGTGCTGATCTCGACAATGCAGGTCAATATCAATTCCAGGATCTTAATGATCGAGTGCATAAGGGAAACCTCCTGTGGGCAGATATTTTGATGCGAACGGACACCCGCAGGAAACATGTCAGCATGCGATGACGGGTGCACGGCGCGCGGGCAGGGGAAAACCTTTTCCCCTACTCGATCTCTATCTAAAAGTATATCATAAGTGTGGCAAAAAATACAGCCTTTTCAAATCTTAAGCCTGACGATGTCTTCAGCGACGTTTTTGGAAAGTCCTCTTGCTCCAGGTTTTTCAGGCACAAAAAAATGGAAGCAAGGGGGCTCGAACCCCTGACCTCTCGCGTGTGAGGCGAACGCTCATCCCGGCTGAGCTATGCTTCCAAAATGGAGATAGCGAGACTCGAACTCGTGACCTATACGTTGCGAACGTATCGCTCTCCCAGCTGAGCTATATCCCCATGCACATTATTATATCACAGTTGACACAGAATGCAAGTAAAAATAGAGAATATTATCAAATTATTTATTGCTATAATGTTCAGGAAAAGGTATCATATATATTAGAAGGAGGTCGATCAGATGGATGCAGCAGGAACATTAGAGTCTTACACAATTGAAGATATTTATGCATTGCCTGATGGAGAGCGGGCAGAACTGATTGATG
>VSNO01000172.1 GCA_009774375.1 Lachnospiraceae bacterium | reverse complement strand
ATGGGACTTGAACCCACACGTCGTATCCGACACAAGATCCTTAGTCTTGCCTGTCTGCCAATTCCAGCACTTCCGCAGAGAACAAAACTTATTTTATCGCACAAAATAAGTTTTGTCAACTACTTTTTTATATTTTCGCCTCCACCGGGATCCGCAATACTGCAAAGGAATACGCCGGCATCTGATATTGCCCATTCTCCAGTGATACAGCCTTTTCTTCCGGCTTTACCAGCTCTCTTCCGAGCGTATTGATGTCTGAGAGCTCCCTGCCAGCCAGCAGGATCACCTTTGCAGGCTGACCCGTCCTTTTCCAGTCCTTATCATACGAAAGCGTTACGTTTTGCGGCTCTGGCGACGCATTGACCATCTTGACGATCAGTTCCCCCGCATCCACATCATAGGCGGCCTGGCATGGCAGCTGTCCGCGCTCCCCGTCCATCTCCAGATCAATGTTGTGATCGCCGGGATTTGCGGCAAACATCTGCTGCACATAATAGCTCGGCGTGCGGCAGACATCCCTGTCGTCAAACCAGATCAGGTCCGGATTCCACTGTGTGTATCCGACACGCGCAAGGAGCGGTGCATAGCAGGTCATGACCACCACATCGCTGTTGCGCGCCATCCCTGTCATAAAAGCCGCCTCTGCCAGCGCTGCCTCCAGCGTATTCCGCTCCGTCGCCTTTCTGGGAATCGGTTTGACAAGGTCCGTGGAATGCGCCGCATACTCTCCAAAGAAAACCTTCGTTCCGCGCGGCACCTCGTCAAAATAATCCGTGTGCCCAAAGAACCACTCCGGCCTGATATAATAGTGCTCGTCCACCGCGTACACAAAATTTCCCCCGTCCTCATGCGCACGGTAAAAATCCCACGCCGCATGAAACCGTTCAGAATCCAGCTCAGGTCCTGCCGTCCCGACCAGCCGGATCCCCGGATACGCCTTGTGGATCTCCCTCTCGAACAGCTGATACCGCTCAAAGAAACGGCTTTCCCCATCCTCCCACTGCTCATTTCCGACACCGACCATTTCCAGTCCAAAGGGCGCCTCATGTCCCATCTTAGCGCGCACAGCCCCCCATTTCGTATCGGTATCGCCGTTTGCAAACTCGATCAGATCCAGATACTCCTGGATATACTCATAGATCTCCGGCGAATCCGGATCTACCTTCTCATGCGACTGGTACTGGCATGCCAGCCCCACGCCGAGAACCGGAAGCGGCTTTGCGCCCAGGTATTCACACAGCAGGAAATACTCGTAAAAGCCAATCCCGTAAGTCTGTCCATAATGTGCATAAACGCTGTGGTATCCGTTCTCCTCGTTATTCTCGTGTGTCGCCCATCGGTTCCAGTTGTAACGGCGCTCCTCCCGCTTTCCGAGCGTATCTCTGAACCGATAGCGGTTTGCCAGCGTAGACCCCTCCACGACACAGCCTCCTGGGAAACGAAGGAAGCCGGGATGCAGATCTTTCAGACATTCCGCCAGATCTCTCCGAAACACCCCGCACACCGCATCCTGCGGCATCATGGAAAAGTGGTCGAACTCGACTGTCCCCGGATTCTCCAACAGGACTACGAACGCCGCATTCCGGACTTCCCGCTCCGCACACAGTTCAAACTCATACCGGACCCACTTATTCCAGCCAAATGCGTCTGCCGCCTCAACCTGGACGCTCTTCTCACAGACGACATCGCCGCCGCTCACGATGGCAGCTGTCACCTTCCCGTGATACCCGACGCTTCTCGCGTAGAAAGAAACTGTATATCCCAGATCAGGGCGCATATAGATCCCATCGTATGCCTTGTTGCAGAACCCGCCCTTCTCCTGCTTTGTCTCCACCCTGAGATAATGCGGATTGTTCGTGGACACAGGGCTCCCCTGCACGACCAGGAGCTGCACCGGCGCGTCCTCCGGATATTTTTCCCACGCATACAGGCCGTCATGCGTTACACAATAATCCTTTTTGCGCTCTCCCCCAAATGCCTCCAGACTTTCAAAATTCCTGTTCTCCAGCAATTCTGCATATAGTCCGCCATCCACGGCATAATTGATATCCTCGATAAAGAGTCCCACAAACTCTTTGGGGATATCCGCACCCTTTTTCCCTGTGATCGTCAGCTTCATATCTTTTCCTCCTAATCATGATTTTAATAGCAGACCTGCAGGCTCTGTCAAGTCAGCTGATCTTCTTCGCCACCACGACAAACCGCCCTTTCTTCTCCTGGTAATCGCATGTCGAGAGCGTCAGAAGCTTATCGCCATACACGGCAGTCACTCCTGTGTCGTAGAGTGACAGCGCAGCCATCTCGTTCATGGCAGAATTAAATTCTTTCTCCGAAGCAGCGTTGATAAACTGATAATATTTAAACGTCACATCCTCCTCCGAGTATACCTTGGAGCGGAACACGTACATCACCTGGTAGGTCCCCTTTTCATAGATCGTGTCAAACTGTACGACGGGATGCTCCTCATAGTAGGATTTTTTGCTGTATTTATTCAATGTCCCGAACATTTTGCCGGATTTCATATGGTGCCCATACAATATGATGTTATCACAGCCCCGGACCACGTCGCACTGATAATCCATGAAGATGCAGCCGTTCCTGTCCTCCTCCTGATTAAAATTGTGATCCAGATAATACTCATTGTTCACTGTCTGCATGACAGGGTAGTCAACGACCGTATCATCGATCTTCACCCATCCGATCAGCCTCTGGTTCTTCTGATGGACCAGAGCATACTCCGGCAGGATGTCCGGTGTCTCAATGGTCTCATCGGTGAGATGTACCCTGACCTCCTTCGTCCCGGAATACTGCGCCCCCGCTTCCTTCAGGGCGGACAGTTCCTCGAACTCCTTTGCACTCTTTGCAGATACCTGATAATATGCTCCCAGATACCCAAAACTGACGATGCACATAAACAGACAGCCCGCGATCAGCATTTTACGCTTCTGCTCCTTCTTTCTGAGAACAGCCACGATCTGCCGCTGCATATCCTTGTCAAAATCTTCCAGCCTTGCCCTGTGCTCCTGTTTATTCTGTTTTTTGGAGGATCTGGAGAGATTCCTGATCTTTTCGGCCTGCTGTCTTCTCTTCTCCTTCCGGGCTGTTTTTTCCTCCGCTTTCGCCCGCTCCTCCGCCTTGATCCGCTGATACAGCTCATAGATATTATCGTCGAACTGTCTGCCCACGATGGATTCAAATGTATATTTGCCATTCTTTAATTCCAGATACAGCTTTTCAATGTCCTTTGGATTGTCCAAGTCCAGACTGCCAGTAATGGAATCAATAAGCTCTTTGTCGCGCAGCGCCGCCTGGTATTCCCCTGCATTTCTAAAGCGCCTGCCCTCAACAGTCCATTTTATTTCCGCCATTCTATCGCCCTTTCTGTCTATCCTGTTTTGTTATTAACATAAATATTTGCACATACATCTTTATTGTACTATATTTTCAGTCAATTTCAAGCTTTTTATTAAATTTCACGACAAATTTAGATGCTGTGATCAAAAATTTTCCGGAACACTTTCTGCACGCTGTCATATAGTATAGAAAAAAGCTTCTTCGGAGGTACTCAACATGAGCGAATTATCAGCAAGCCATTGCGGATGCAACCAAACAAATACGATGCCGGAGTGCGGCTGCGGCTGCGGCAACAACGGCGGAAATAACTGGATCTGGATCCTGATCCTTCTTTCCTGCTGCGGCGGATGCGGCAATGGGTTCTTCGGCAACAACGGATGCGGCTGTGGCTGCGACAGCAACAACAACGGATGCGGCAGCTGGATCTGGATCCTCCTCCTGCTCTGCTGCTGTGGCGGCAACGGATTTGGATGCGGCAACGGATGCGGATGCTGCTAAGATCCTGACTCCCGGGGGTCCGTATGTGCGGACCCCCGCACACTGCAGATCGGGCAGGGAAGAGTCCTCTTCCCTTAGAGGCCTGTGCATAATCAATACCGGGTTTTCATATATATGATTATGGTAGGAAAAATGGAGGTTTATCATGGAGGACAACGATTACGTGCTGGCTTTTGACCACTTCTATACCACGAATCACATCCAGATCTTAAAATCCCTTCTGCCCTTTATGGACACAGATCACTTCCGGATGCTGCCTGCTCTGATCAAATATATGGAATTCAAGTACACACTGTCACAGATCAACAGGAAAACACCCGGATTTGCAAGCGGGATCCACGCCAGCAGTCTGGATAGTAAGACAAGGCCAAATGCCGACATGGCAGAAAACCTTGAAACGATATATAAGGCAGTCCACAGGTATCTTGCCCCGGGCGAGGAAAAAAGTTTCAATCAGATATTATCTGCTATGAGGACGATGAAAAATGTGCGCGAAATGCAGCAGATGATGGAACTTTTCCAGTCTTTGAACCCCGACGCAAACGCCAATATGGATATCGGCTCTATGATGGAAAACCTGTCTTCCGGAGGCGAGAACGCAAACGGATTCAATATCAGCGAAATAATGGAAATGATGAAGCTATTTGGAGGGAATGATAATGGAAACCAACAATGAATGGATGAATGATCCGGAACTGAAGAATATCGACAGGGCCAAGCTGGACTTTCTCGACAAAATGTTTGTGCAGAGCGCTTCGATCAACAGCAGCGGTACACAGCAGGAGCGCCAGAAAAATATGATGGCTTTTCTGATGTCCCTGAGCAAACTGAGCAGGGAAAACAACATCTCCTTTCAAAAAGAGGAGGTTGAGCTTATCTTCTCTGTCCTGAAAAAATACTCAACCTCCGATGATATCGCTAAGATGCAGAAAATCTCTTCTTTTTTCCATTCCCGGTAAGAATGAGCAGTACGCCGACCGAGAACATCGCGCATACGATCAGCATACGGTATTGTAAAGGATCTCCTGTCTTTGGTGTGGAATCTTTTACATGTTGTGTGCTTTTTGGCGCGCTCGCAGACACCGCATTCTGCTTCTGCGTCGTTTTTGTTCCCTGTGCTACCGATGCGGATGACCCGGATGTGCTCTGCAGTTTATCCTGCTCCGCCGCCGTATTCTGGCTGCCAGCCTCGGGCTGTGACACCACTGTTGTCTGCGCGCCGGTACCGGCTGTCGCACCGGCACTGTTTGCTCCGAGAACGATCGTCCCTGTCCTGGCCGCCGTATCCGACACAGCAGCCGTGCTGTCCCCTGCAGATCCGCCATTCCCGGAGAGTGTCGCCCCGAGTTTGATACTGCCCGTTGCGGTCCTGGTGATCACAACAGAACCGTCCTCCGATGTGTCTGTATCCTCGTACACCAGCCTGGTATACTGGCCGGCGAGCTTCTTTGCCATATTCCGGGCTTTCTCTGTCTTTCCCGTGATGATGATGTCCTTTGAGATCTTGTCGACACCGCTGAATGCATTCTCCTTCACCTCAGCAATATTGTCCGGCAGAATGATGCTGGAGATACCGCCCACGCTGGCAAACGCGCCGCTGCCGATCACCGTCACGGAATCCGGTATCGTGACATTCTCCACGCTTCCACTGTATCTGTACAATACATTGTCGGATGAATTCATCGTAAATCCCGACGATGTGTGATACCATTTCTTATATAATGTGATATCACCGTTCAGGGCTGTGTCATTTTTGTAGGCTTCGAGACATTCTTTGTCCTTGTACCAGTTCGTGTCTGTCGTGAAACCGGAATACTGAAAGGCATTTGACGTCCCATTGCCATTTTCCGGATACACTGCAGCCGCGATCTTCTGCCCTGCCGTGATCTTCGCCGTCAGACTTGACGCGTTCGTGTAAGAGCTTCCGTTATATGTCCCTGTGAATCCGCCTCCGTTCATATGGAATGTGACTGTGTTGGTCTTTGTATTGGTATCTGCCTTTCCCTCAAAGCGGGCATAGAGTGTCAGATCTGCTGTCACCGGCTTTCCCCACGATGTGTACTCTGACCCGCCGGAGGCACTTGTATACCAGCCCTTGAAGGTCTTGTTCGCTATGGAAGGCGTGCTTGCAGGCTTCTCAAGCTTCTCATCCTCGTACAGTTTCTGTCTGTCCGGCATGTCGGCAGCGCTCCCATCGCCCTGTGCCACACTGTAGGTCACATAGAAATATGCCCTCGTCTGTCTGTCCCAGCCTGCATAGAGCGTCGTGTCCTTTTCTATGCGGTTCTCGGAAAAATCCCACTCCGCCGTGCAGGCATTGTCCTTGTACCAGCCTTTGAATGTGTACACGGTCTCCTGCTTTTTGTCATCCTGTTTGATCTGATAAATTCCCTTTCTCAGGATCCTTGGCTCGTCACCATCTATGGATACAAGTTCAGAGATCGTCTCTCCTTTGAGCACTTCGCGCTTCTCTCCATCCACATCAGCAATACCTGTATCAAATGTCACTGTAAACTTCTCGTCTGGTTCGACCTCGATAACAGGGGGCTTTGACTCATCGCCGCCTTCTGTACTGCTGCTCTCCGGCGGGTTACTGTCGTTATCTGTCCCGTCACCCTCTGCCGGTTTTGTGCTTTCGCTCCCGGAGGAACTGTCATCACCTTCTGAATCCTCTTCTTCCTTTGTCGTACTGGTCTCATCACTCTCCGATGAACCGTTTTCATTGTCAGTCACTTTATCACTGTTATCCGGCGATTCCGCCCCCTCTTCCTGCGGTGTATCGCTGAGGTAGCTGATCCCCGCGATCGCTTCCGTCTTCTCGGGATCGAGATAATCGCTGTATACCAGCTGTTCATATCTGTCTGCGAGCTGTTTTCCAAAATCCTTTGACGACGCCGTATCGGAATCAAAGAGATACACGATGCTGCTGTTCTTCATCCCCTGAAATGCGTCGTCTTCAACCTTTCTGATACCGGCTGGAAGCACGATCCCCCTCACATCCCCGGCGAGATCCTCAAACGCACCGTCAGCGATCGTCGTCACCGACGCCGGTATCTCCACGAGCGGCTCCTCCCCGTCATACCGGTACAGTACAGTTCCATCAGCACTGATATGAAATCCCTTCTCCGCCAGTTCCGTTCCGTCTGTCGTGATGTTGTACCATTTCTTGTATAATGTGATACTCTTTGTCACAGAGCTGCCCGCATCATATTCTGTCAGGCATTCCTGATCCGTATACCAGGTATCTGCCTCAGTCCTGTAGCCGGAATACGACGCATATCTGTCATCCGGGAAACTGCTGATCGATCTTCCGTCATCAATGACGAGCACCGGCGTTTTATCCCGGAAACTGTAATCGTTGTAGTCGCCCTTAAAAGTCCCGCCATTCATGCTGAACGTCACCACATGTGCCGAGGCATCATCGACCTGCAGCTCTGACTCTGTCATTTCCCTAAACACTGCCTGTGACTCCGGCATCGGTATCTGCGATATGACGACCGCCAGCGCCATCAGGCTTACTCCCAATATGTTTTTTAATCTCCGATACATGATAAATCCCCTCTTATTGATTCCTTATTTATATTCTGCCTCACATTTTCTTCGCGATCAACACGAACCGTCCGTCTTCCGTATAATTATCACAGGTGGACAGGATCAGGCAGGTATCACCGTATGCGACCGGCTCATCTGTCGTATAGATCGCATTGTCCCTCACATTTTCCCAGAATGCGTTGAAGTTCTCCTCCGTACTGATGTCGATCGCATCATAGTAGCGAAATACATCCTCGTCCTCGTATGCCACAGCGCTGAGCATCGCTGCCACAACCCTGTACTCACACTCCTCATACAATGTGTCAAACAGGATCGTCATATGTTCCTCACAGAAAGACCGGTCCTTATAATCCTTCAGCGTTCCGAACATGACACCGGTCCTCATGTTATGGCCGTATATGATGAGGTTCTGCCTCACCGGCGCCATGCCGCTCTCCACAGGACTTTCGATATCGTTTCTGCAGTCCAGTATCAGCGACCCGTTCTTGTCATGCTGCTGCCTGAAATTTTTGTCCAGATAATAATCGTTATCCCCCGCCCTCGACAGCACTGGATAATCAATCTTCGTCCCCGGTATCCTGAGCCACCCGGCCAGATCCGGATTCTCCTCATATAACTGCGCAAATTTGGGCAGGATCCTGCTGTCGGGCTGACTTTCTGCAGACACATCACCCTGCCCTGTCAAAAGCGCTGTCCCGCCAGATGGCGTCGATGTCTTTGTCTCCGGATCTGCCGCAGCCGCGGCATCCGGACCGCCGGCAGATATCGGGGCAGCTGACGCCGCCTGCATTTTCTCCTGCAGCTTTTTTGTCTGATGATTCGTCCTGAGATCCATCAGCAAGCTCCAGTTGATACACAATATGGAGGAGGCCAGCACCACCGCCGACACCGCGCACGCGATCCTTCTGTTGATCCTGAGCAGCTGTCTTCTGTTCTGCCGTTTCTGCCTTTTCCGCCGGACCGCCCTGTTGATCTCCTGGATCTGTGCGTCTGTCATATTCTCATACAGGCTCAGGAGGAACTCCTCGCCTGTGTCACTCTGAAATTGTATGTTTTCTTTCTTTATCTTATAATAGATCTCCTGTGCCTGCTGCATTGTCAGCTTCTTTTTACTATAGATCATACCATGCGCCAGCTGACTGATGATCTGCAGATCATGCTCCACTGCTCTCGGGTCGTAACCAGTGCTGCAGCCGTCGTAATCCCTATTGCTATTTCCCATTGATCACACCTTTTCGCATCACAATATTTT
>VSNO01000171.1 GCA_009774375.1 Lachnospiraceae bacterium | reverse complement strand
ATTATAAATCAGTTATGAGATCATTGCTGGCTTCAGGTACAGTCTATCTATTTAAAAGGTTATATAAGGTTATATTAAAAAATGCAAAAATCAGGATTCATCATAAAAAATGATGTGATTCTGATTTTTTTATGCTCCATTTTTGTACAATTTCGCCTAAGAGAAAAACGATGGTTTGTGCAAAACTTACAAAGTTTTGTAAAAATATAAAGGTCATGTTGTAATATAACGTTATATAATGATATGATGAATATACAAGAAAGGAGGAACGACCAATGAACAAAAAGTATTCAATGGTAATTGCAGCCAGGCATCTGTTTGACAGTGTATCTGACCAGGAAGCTGAAGGGTATCTGTGCATCAGAGGACCGATGATCGTGAAAAAAGAAAATGGAGTTCCGGATGAGGATACGATCCGTCAGGCAGAGCAGGTGCTGTATTTTGATGAAGAGCTGGTCATGCCGGGGATTGTGGATACACACACTTTTTTCACCGGTTACGCAGTTTTTCATCTGGGAGCGGATGTGTCAAAAGCGACGGACAACCAATCAGGACTGCAGATTCTAAAAGCGTATGAGTCTGAGAAAAAACCATCCGGGGCGCTGTTCGGACATGGGTGGAATCCGGAAAAATGGAGCCAGGGCGAAGGTGAACAGATGCTTGAGGCAGAATATCCCGAAAAGCCTGTCATCCTGTTTGCGGCAGACAGGTCATCCTGCATCATGAACCGCAGGGCTTCGGAGCGCTATCATTTTACATCCGACTCCTGCTATCCCGAAAGCTATTACCGCATTATGCGGGAATATCTGAATGACCGCGATTTTATCCAAAAAGAATTTGCGGAGTACATGCATATGATGAACTCGCGGGGGGTGACTACGGTAAAGGAAATGGGGTTTGATGACTTTTATGGATTTACGGATTTTCTGAAAGAAATGGAGGATTCCGATGCGCTCCATTTAAGAACATTCTTTATGTCGCAGCCGGTGGGAGAACGGATGAATCTGGAATATGCGAAAAAGATGCGTGACTTATTTACAGGGGATAAGGTACGTTTTAGCGGATTTAACCGAATGACGGACGGTACGATTGCCGCATATAAAGGTGATTTAAAGAGTCCTTATGAAAACGAGTCATTCACCTGCAACATTGCCATTCCTTATGACGAGATTGAGGCGGATGTCCTGGCAGCGGATGCAGAGGGATTCCGGTGGTCACTCCATGCGCAGGGAGACGGCGCCGTGGGGAGGATCACAGAGATATACGACAAATGCCAGAAAGTGAATGGAAAACTGAAAAACAGACATGCTTTGACGGACATGGAGTTTACGGATCCAAAAGACCTGGAAAAGCTGGGGGATATGGGAGTGACTGCAGAGCTGTATTTTCAGATCATGTCGCTGGATCCCGGGACAGTGCTGATCGAAACTATGAATAAGACGATTGGGAAGGACAGGGGAAGATATTACTGGAACCGCAGAAAAATGCAGGACAGCGGCATTTGCCTGAGTGGGGCGACGGACCTTCCGCTGCTGATAACAAGCATTCCGGAATCAGTATTTTATTCCTGCGGAGGATATATGGACGGACTGGAGCAGCCGTTTCAGCCGGAAAACACACTTACTGTCGCGGAACTTCTCAAGGCGTGGACAATCGGAGGACAGAAAAATATCGGGATGGAGCAGAAGCTTGGAACGCTGGAAGCCGGAAAACTGGCAGATATAGCTGTCTGTGACAGAAATCTCTTAAAGACAGAGACAAAGGATGCAAGAGAGGCATGCGTTGTGATGACCATGATGGATGGCAGGGTTGTATATACCAAAGAAGCAGACACAAAGAAAGGATAGGGAAGGAGACATGAAAGAGAAAAAATTGAAATTGCGGATGCCCCATGTGCTTACACTGATTTTTTTCCTGATACTTGTGGTGGCAGTGATGACATGGATCGTACCCAGCGGCGAGTTTGAGCGGACCATCATGCAGACATCGACCGGTGAGCGGAGCGTCGCGGTGGCAGGTACATACCATACGGTTGATAAAGTACTGGAGGATGGTACCAGCCTGCGGCAGGGAATCTGGCAGGTATTGATGGCTCCGGGCAGAGGGATCCAGTCTATTATAGAAGTGCTCGCCTTTGTGTTTATCATCGGCGGCGTATTCCAGATCATGACAAGGACAAATGCGTTGACGATCGGAATCCAGAAAATCGTTAAAAAATTAGGTTCAAAGGAGATCCTGATCATTCCGATCCTGATGGCTTTGTTTGGACTTGGCGGAAGTACATTTGGCATGTCCGACGAGCTGGTGCCGTTTTATCTTCTGATCATGCCGATCATGTTCGCCATGGGGTATGATTCCATGACCACATTTATGACAGTCTGTCTGGCGGCAACAGTGGGATATGCAGCTTCTACCATCAACCCGTTTTCGGTATTGATCGCGCAGGGGGTTGCAGGCATTCAGGGAAATCCGCAGCTGATCTTCCGCATGGTACAGTGGGTGATCATGATGGCGATCGTTATCACATTTGTGACATGGCGTGCTTTGAAGATCAAGAAAAGTCCTGAGAAATCGATCACCTATCAGGACGATATCGTCAAAAAACAGGAACTGTCCGCAGACGTTGATTTTTCGCAGGAAATGACAGTCCGTCAGAAGCTTGTGCTGGCGATCTTTGTATGCGGCATGGTGGTGGTCGTAGTGGGGCTTGTAAAATCCGGCTGGTATATGAATGAACTGTCCGCCTGCTTTTTCGGAATGGGTATTTTGATGGGAATTGCCGGAGGGCTTAATGAAAAAGAAATCGCAGAAGAATTTCTGAACGGTGTGAAGGATATTGCCTTTGCGGCGATGGTGATCGGATTTTGCAGCGGCATCATGGTCGTCGCGCAGGAAGGAATGATCATTGATACCATCTTAAACGCCCTGAGCGGCCTTGTGGCAAATTCCAACAATGTGATGTTTGCCGGTGTATTGTATGCAGTACAGTCGTTGCTGACTCTGCTGGTTCCGTCGTCTTCCGGTCTGGCGGCTCTTTCCATTCCGGTCATGGCGCCGCTGTGCGACCTGCATGGTGTCAACCCGGAAGCGGCAGTGACGGCCCTGCAGTATGCAAACCAGCTCACGAATCTTATGAGCCCGGTAGCAGGGACAACGGTGGCAGGTCTTGCCATCTGCAGGATATCCTTCGGCCAGTGGTGGAAGACAATCTGGAAGGTATTCCTTCTGATGACAGTGTTAGCAATTATATTCTGCACAATTTCTGCAGGAATGTAACAATATAATTTTAAATTAAAAAAGAAAAGGAGAATGAAAAATGAACAGACCAGAAGAATTGATCAAAAAAATCTATGAGGAACAGGGAACAATCAACGATGTATTTCTCACAGCATGCGGAGGATCGCTGGTGGATCTTTATCCGGGCTACTATTTCATCAACTCTGAATCTGAGACGATGCATTCGCACTGGCTGACGGCCAAAGAACTGGTCGTGTCGCCCTCGAGATTTCTGAAAAAGGGAGCGCTTGTCATTCTCTGCTCACATGGCGGAAATACCAGGGAGACTGTGGAGGCCGCAAAGCTGGCTGTCGAGCGTGGCGCGGCGATCATCACCATGACGCATAATCCGCAGTCCATCTGTGCGCAGGAGGATATGAACCCGGTTGTATACAGCTGGGAAGACGATACAAATGAAAAGGACAGACCGCAGGGCATCGTGATGCGGGTTTTGAACGAACTGATGAAGCTTCAGGAGCCTTCCTACACAAAATATGACGCGGTTCTGGACGGATTGGAAAAGGCGGACAGGATTGTACGCGCGGCAGTGAAAAAGGTACAGAACCGGACATGGGTATTTGCCGAAAAATATTTTGAGGAACCATTCCTGTATATCATGGGTTCCGGCGCATCCTATTCTCAGGCGTATGGTTTTTCCATCTGCTCTTTGCAGGAAATGCAGTGGATGGACTGCTGCTACCTGCATTCCGGTGAATATTTCCATGGACCGTTTGAGTGCACGGATGAAGATCATCTTTATATCCTGCTGATGGGGACCGGAGCCGCGAGGGTGATGGATGAGAGGGCGCTTGCTTTCCTGCAGAAATATGCAAAGAAATACGAGGTGATCGACGCGGAGGAGCTGGGCATTAACGAGATCGATGCCAGCGTGAACGAGTATTTCTGCCCGATGGTATTCTATGCAATGACTGTTGCTTACCGCACAGGTCTGCAGGACAAGAGAAGACATCCGCTGGATATGAGGAGATATATGGGCGTTGTTGAGTATTGATCAGACAGATAAAAGGAGAGGAATCATGGCAAAGTATGATACAAAAGTACTAGGATTTGGCGATAATGTGGTTGACCTGTATGAACATTCCCATATGATGTATCCCGGCGGAAACTGCGTGAACCTGTGTGCCTACTCCCAGATATTCGGTGTGGAGCGCTCGGCGTATATGGGGTACTTTGGAAGTGACGATATTGCGGAATTTGTGATTTCTGTTCTGCATGAACTGGGAATAGAGACCGTTAAGTGCAGACAGCTTGTCGGAGAAAACGGCTGGTCCAAGTGTACGCTCAAAGACGGGGACAGGATCTTTGGCGATTACAATCAGGGCGGTGTCAGGGGAAAGACCCCGTACATTCTTGACAGGTTTGATCTGGAGTACATGAAGCAGTTTGATTTTGTGCACACTGGAAACTACTGCTATACGGAGTCACAGCTCAGGACGATGAAGGAAGCTGGAATCAAAATATCGTTTGATTTTTCCGATGATTCATCAAGGGCATATTATGAGCAGTATGCACCGTATGTGACCTATGCATTCTGTTCCTTTGAAGGGGACGACGAGGCGGCAAGAGAGCATCTGAAGTTCATTCATGCACTGGGACCGGAGATTGCGTCGCTGACAAGGGGATCCAGGGGCTGTATCATGTACGACGGCGAACAGTTTTATGTGCAGCCGGCCACCATGATCGAAAATGTTGTGGATACGATGGGGGCAGGAGACTCCTTTCTGACAGCATTTATGGACTGTTATATTGACCAGATGAAAAAGGGAGTGGAAAAACCGGAAGCAATTCGCGTTTCTATTAGCGAGGCATCCAAATTTGCGGCGCATGTATGTACGTTAAACGGTGCTTTCGGTCATGGGAAACCCTATGAAGACTGAATTCAGGGAGTGTACAGATGGTTTATCAGGGAGACGCGCTGAAATATATTTATGAGACACCTGATATTCTCCGTTCTATATTGCAAGGGGAACAGGGCATTTTGAGAGAAAGTGTCAGCTTCCTTGAAAACAGGAAGATATCGGAAATTTATCTGGCCGGTTCGGGCTCCTCTTACAACAGTGCGCAGGCGGTTTCGGCTTTTGCGAAAAAACTGTTGGGTATACGGGTTTTTCCCGTATACCCAACAGCAATTTTGGAGGAATCCTTTTTGATTTCCAGAGATGCTGTTGTCATAGGCATTTCACAGCAGGGAACCAGTGCGGCGGTAATACAGGCGCTTGACGAAATGCACAGGCGGGGAATTGCAACCCTTTCAGTAACAGGAGAATATGATACGGAAATCACCAGACACGGTGACGCCAATCTTTATATAGAATGCGGATATGAGGATGCGGGTGCAACGACAAAAGGCTATACGGCTACAGTAGTCACATTGCTGCTGCTGATCTGTGCGGTGGCACAAAGCCATGGTAAGATATCGCAGGAGGAAGCGGCCGGTTATAAAAGCCGGATAGAAGCTGTGGTAAACAATATGAGCGTTGTTTTGGATGACAGCCAGTTGTGGTGCGAGCGGACAGCGGAAAAGTTAAAGGAATGCCGGGATCTGATGATTCTTTCAGGAGGCAGTCTGGACAGTATGCTGAGGGAAGGCGTTTTGAAATTTTCAGAAACCTGCAGATTTCCGGTCCGCGGATATGAGGCGGAGGAATTCATGCATGGAATGTACAATGCAGTGACAGAGCAGGTTGAATTTTTGTATCTTTTTCCGGCAGAAGGATATGAGGTACAGCGAATGAAGCGGCTGTATGGGTATTACAGCAGTCAAAAAAACCGGCAGTATGCGATCAATATGCCGCGTGACGGAATGTCCTGTATGGGAGAGAACGCATTGTCCTGCAGATTCAGAGGAGACGTTGATTTTTCTGTCCTGGAATATATGCTTCCCCAGCAGCTTTTATTTGTCCTGACATCCAGGGCGAGGGGAATTGATCTAAATCGTCCTAAGGATCCGGATTTTCATAAATATATGGGCAGTAAATTAGTTTAAAAAGGGACTCCACAAATAAGGAGGAGCGCACATGAAAAAAAAGAAAAGAATGGTTATGATGGCAGTGTGTGTGCTGCTGGCGGCATGGGTGCTTGCGGAAGGAATGGGACGCACTGAAATACATGCACAGCAGCGGACAGTGGTTGTCGGCACAAATGCCGAGTATGCGCCATTTGAATATCTGGACAGCGATGGGAATCTGACAGGGTTTGACTATGAACTTCTGGAAGCTATTGCGGCAGAAGAGGAACTGAAGCTTGTCTGGCGCGACATGCCTTTTGATTCGCTGGTGGGAGCGATGGAAGCCGGGGATATCGAGGTGATCGCAGCGGGGATAGGTCCTACGAAGGAACGGGCGAGAAGTGTTGATTTTTCAGATGTCTATTATACCGGTTCACAGAGTATTGTCAGCAGGGAAGGGGATCCGGTCCAGGATTTTCGCGCACTCTCAGGAATGAAGGTGGCTGTGCTGGAAGGCTCACAGAGTGATCTGATCGTGTCCGGTGAGACGACGGATTACGGCATTGTGGAGAATGCCAGAGTAATCCGGTTTAAAAATGCGGCGAGCGCAGTGATGGAATTGAAAAACGGCGGTGCCGACGCGGTTCTGATCGATACGATCATGGCGGAGATCTACTGCAGGCAGACAGATGGGATTGTGTCTTTTGCCGTTCCAGGAACAGAAGAAGATACGGTATTTTGCATCGTAAAAGGAAACAGTGCGCTGTGTGAGCGCATCAACAGCGGACTTGCAAAAGTAAAAGCAAATGGTCTGTATGACGAGCTGTATGAAAAATATTTTGGCGGGGACATGGAGGATAGTACAGGGATTTTAAAGTCGGCGGAAGACGCGGGGATTATCGGGAAGATCAGGTTTTTGTTTATTGAAGAGAACAGATGGAAATATTATGTGAACGGACTGGGGGTCACTGTCATCGTATCACTTTTATCAGTGTTTCTGGGGATTCTGATTGGTCTGATCGTGGCGCTGATACGGCTGGACGCAGACCGAAAAGGCAGAGAGACCCTTGTGTCGCGTCTGATGAATATTTATGTGGATGTCATCCGTGGAACGCCGTCTGTGCTTCAGTTAATGATTGTCTATTTTGCTGTTTTTCACAGCAGGCTTGGATATGTGGCAGCAGTGGTGAGCTTTGGGATTAACAGCGGAGCCTATGTATCCGAGGTGATCCGGGGCGGTATCAGGGCAGTAGACCGGGGACAGACGGAAGCGGGGCGGTCTCTGGGGCTTGGTTACAGGGATACCATGCGTTTTGTCATTATACCGCAGGCTGTGAAAAACATTCTTCCGGCAATGGGAAACGAGTTTATCCAGCTGATCAAGGAGACATCGATTCTCGGGTATGTTGGAATTATGGATCTGACAAAAGCTTCCAGCTATGTGTCATCCAGGACGTATCAGATGTTTATCCCATTGGCAGCAGCGGGTGCGATGTATTATGCGATTGTCAGGATTTTGTCCGTATGGCTAAGTCATTTTGAGAGGAGGCTGAGGGAGAGTGATTGATGTCAAAGGTCTTAGAAAATCATTTGGCAGTATTCATGTCCTGAATGGGGTGAATGTTCATGTGAAACGAGGGGAGTGCATTTGTATCATTGGTCCGTCAGGTTCCGGTAAATCAACTTTTTTGAGATGCCTGAATCTTCTGGAAATTCCAGATGATGGAACGATTACAGTTGCCGGTCAGGAAATACTGGATAAAGGATTGAATGTCGATCAGTACAGACAAAAAGTTGGAATGGTTTTTCAGCATTTTAATCTATTTCCAAATATGACAGTGTTGAAAAACATAACGCTTGCACCAGTCCGTTTGAATAAATGGACCAGTGAGGAAGCGGATAGCCGGGCGTTGGATCTGTTAAAAAGAGTCGGACTTGAGCGCAAGGCAGACACATACCCGAATAAACTCTCGGGAGGTCAGAAACAGCGTGTGGCGATCGCTCGTGCACTGGCGATGAATCCGGATGTCCTCCTGTTTGACGAGCCGACTTCTGCATTGGATCCGGAGATGGTCGGCGAGGTGTTGGACGTTATGAAAAAACTGGTCAAAGAAGGCATGACGATGCTTGTCGTGACACACGAAATGGGATTTGCCAGGGAAGTAAGTGACCGGGTTCTGTTTTTTGACAAGGGTGTGGTTTTGGAGGAAGGCGTGCCAGAAGAACTGTTTGCACATCCGGCGCATGACCGGACAAAAACGTTTTTGTCAAAGGTTCTTTAAAAAGGTTCAGATTCCCCATGTGAAAGTACATCCATTTCCTTGTGTGGAAGCTGCAAAGTCCTGCGGATTTGATACCCGGTCGTACTCCGGCAGCGTCCGTACATTTCCCCGATTTCCTGCTGTGTGTAATG
>VSNO01000170.1 GCA_009774375.1 Lachnospiraceae bacterium | reverse complement strand
AGACCTTCCGCAACGATGGAGAAACCTTCCGCAATCCTCAATAATTCACTTCCCATTTACATTCCCTCCGTTTCCTTGAATATGATTTTCTTTCCCTGCTCTGTGGCAGATGCGATCTCTGCCGCCATCCCTTCGGTGGCTTCCCCGAACACCCACACCTCGTCACACAGGGCGAGCAGCTCCATCCCCATAACGATTCCGAGCCGCCTCTCTTCCTCTATCCCCTCATTTAAGAACTGCGGGAATAAGAGGTGCGGCGCAACAGGCAGGAAACCCTGCTCACACGCCATGCGGCAGTAGGCCGCCGCTTTCCCTGCATTCCCTTCCATGTCGCCGCGGAAGGGGCTGCAGATAAAAACCTTCTTACGCATCAGCGCCTCCATCCTTTCTTCATTTTCCTGTCATGCGCCGCTTTCGCGGCTTCATAGGCTTCCACTTCCTTCTCGATCTGCATCAGTTTGGCGGCGAGGCTCTTCGCCACGATGCTGATCGCCTGCAAGATGCCGATAAGCTCCTGTGATTTTTCCATAGGCTCCGTTCCCTCCTTTCCTGCCATTTTGGAAGGCTCCGAAAAATACCCTCCTAAAAACCGTAATGACATTTTTTTGGAAAGTGGCGAAGGAAAACGGAAAGAAATTTATAAACCGTTCGACAAACATACGGAAATATGCCGGATTATTCCGTATGCCGTCAGATAATGTCATTTATGCACATCAAATCCCCTGTCCTCGAAAAACAGGCGCAGCTTCTCCAGCACCCTGTCCCTGCGGCTGGCAAGCGTCCTTCTGTTCTCTTTTTTCATCCGGGCAAACTCAGCCACCGGCATTTCCTCACCTACTACCCTGACAGCCAGCTCCCTTTCCTCTGGAAGGAGCGCATCCAGCGCTTCCCCCAGGATTTCCAGCAGTTCCCTTTTTTCAATGACCGTGTCCGCGCCTTCCACCTGCGGTCCTTCATCTTCCTGCCCTTCCGTAAGCCCGTCCTTCCATCCCTCGTAGGATTCTTCCGTGTAGCCGTTCTGCTCCATCGCCTCACGGTTCCGCTGTTCCTTTTTCTTCATCCGCCACCACGGGCGGTAATACCTCTGGTATTCCTCTTCCGTGACATCCATTGTGATTTCTTCATTCCCTGACTTTACTGTGATTTTCCTAAAAGACATAAGGCGTTCCTTTCTTTACGCCTTCGTAAAGCCAGAAACGCCTTGATGCAGATATGGGACACACCCGGCAACGAAAAAAGGCCGGAGTAAGCTACTTGAATCTCTAGCTTTACTCCGGCCATTCGGTGACTCGTTTTTTAAGCGGTCCCACTCGCTCGGTCGTAAACATTATTCTGTTTACACTGGATCTGTCATGCCGCCGGCATGATGATCTTTACTATTTTTCCGCAGTGCGGGCATCTGAGCCTGAAAACGACTTCATAAGCCCTGTCGCGCCTGACATCCAGCACCCTCCGGCTGCATACCGGGCATATACCTGTTTCCATCATATGGCTTCCTTTCCCCGTTTCCCCGTATGCCGGGGAAACGTGTTTCCAATATTTTCCATCCATGTTATAAAGTATTGCCCGGTTTTTATTTCCTATACAGTTTTGCAATAAAAAGGCAGCCGGATTTTCAGCGTTCCCGGCTGCCCTTATGTATGCATTATTCTTTTTTTGGTTCCCATACTGCCGTGACAAGGTTGTTGCATTTGGGGCATTTCGTTGTGATCTCCACCTTTCCGGGGGAATCCGTCCCTATGTCCAGCAGACGCCCGCCGCATCTTGGGCATCTTAACTGTTCCATCGGGTATTCATCTTTTTCAGGAATCATTTTCCACCCTCCTTTGGCTGTTTATGCCGAAAGGGAACCGGGCAGATAATCCCGGTCCGCTTTTCTTTTGTCGCCCAGGGGCGGGGGGTCTCCCGCAATGCCCTTCTTTGCATCTCCTCGGCATACAGCAGCCCTTCCGGTCACTGCCTGCCGTTTTCATCTTCCCTCTTTCTTCCCATTCAGAATCTTATGTGTTCCGCTTTTATGTATGGGTATCTGCTTCAGTGCAGTTTCCGCCTTTCCGTATTTCTACTGTTCCACACTTTCCCCGGCAACTTTCATGGAATAGGATATATGCAGGCCCTTAGAAAAGTGCATGGACTTAATATCCACAAACTCCATGTCATTCCACTTAACCGGAAGCGCAACGTCTACGGGCAGCCCGTCAATTCCATTTTCCTGAATATCACTGAATATGGACTTGATCACACCCACGGCAACAGACAAAATAATCAGCAATGCATCGCTGACCCATATAAAGAAAGGCGCCAGACAGGCTATGATTAAATACTCCCACCACGGAATGTCAATGCCATAATCCAGTTTTGGATCACTTACTGATGCCAGCAACTGGCTTTCCCCTTTCCCGTCCTTTACAAATTCGAGCTTCATGTCACAGTACCCTGTCCCATGGAATTTCACCATTCCTGCGCCCCAGTCCCCATCCAGATAAAATGCAAGACGGAATCCGTTTTCTCTCGAAGATACCTTAAAATCTTTTATCTTGACATCCGCCCCATACTGGCTGATTGACACTACACTGTCTATTTTCAGGCAATTTTCATCTGCGTCATATTCCGCAGACGCTGTGCCATCGTTTACCTGGGTTAAGATAAGCGGAAGGATATGCCCTAATATAAGCCTTTCCGCAATCCCCAGCGTACCGTCTGCATCGCTGTCCGCAAACTGCTGCTCTATATTCAGGTTTAGATTATTAATATCTTTGTCCAGCGTTTTCAAAAATACCGCCACTTCATCTTTAGATCCACCATCTTTCAGCCCTACACTAGAACCAGAAAAACTTACATGGTCAGGAATGATCCAGCCTGCTTTTTGCAATTTTCCTTCATCCATCTCCACGGAACAGATTTTATAAGGCTCATCGATTGGGAGGCTGTTTATAATATTTTTTAAACCTTCTCTCAGCACCTCTTCTAAAACACATTTTATAAAGAAGTTGTCTGTCTGCACCTCTACTGATGGATTTTTTATTGCGTCTTTTGCCTTAACATCCAGATACAAATCCAGGATTGTTCCGCTTTCTGTCTCAAGGGAAACCTGCTGAAGTTCTACCTGAAACCCTGCTTTTATCTCGCCAACAGACGTAGCAACAACAGTTCCCTCTAACATTCCTGAGACTGTGCATTCTTCCATCATCATCTTTATGGTCGCCAGAGTGCCATTGAGCGCAGTTATTTCCATAGTTGCAATATGTGTCTGGAGGGTTATGTCTGTTGACTTCTTCTCCTGTTTAAAAGAATATGATTTCCAAAAGCCATCCCCAAATATTTTCTTTAATACAAGGTCTACCATGTCAACTGTCGTCAGGTTAACAATATCCCATCCATTTGTATAGGATGTTTTTGCCTCTTCCAGTTCAAAATCGTTCCCATCCTCCATATATGTCTGTAACGCCTTCCCATCACCCAAGGGAGACATCATAGCCTGAAATTCCTCTTTTCCCATGCCCGTTGCGCATAGGAACGCCTTTAATGGGTTATTTCTGAATTTTACCCTGTTTTCCTCTTCTGCATCAATCCAGCTGGTCATTACTGAATCATACACCATAAGGCTTTCATATATTTTTTTCTGTTCAGCTGTTAATTTCTCTAATTGCTCCATAATTACCTCCATGAAATAAATAAAATCAGACAGGGATTACTGCTCTTCTTTTTTCTTTTTCCAGATAAAGATTATCCCGAATCCCGCCACAATTACAATGGTTCCAACTGCAATGATGACCAGCTTATAAATCCATGCAACCTCATCATTTTCCTTTACATCCGCTATGATACTATCATCACCAGTCCTTGACGTCTCCGGTGTATTATCCACTCCCTCCTTTCCGTCCATAGATTCTATATCAACCGCGATCACATAGTCGGACGCATGGGTGAATACAAGGGACACTGTGCCGTCCTCTGCGATCTGGTCTTTACAGATAAATTCAAGTTCTCCCGTGTTTTCGTTGTAATAATACAGGCTTGCCGTGTATCCGGCATTTTCTCTGCCAAGCCCTATGGATAGCACCGCGGTAAATCCAAACTCCCCTTCATGGGCAAGGCTGATCTGGATGCTGTAATTCTCCCCGGTGACGTTATTCACAATATCCACCGGCACGGTCTTTACGCCCGTCTTTACGGAAAAGTCTATGTCGCCGGCCTTGTCTGCCGTGATGCTCTTTCCGTCAACGCTCCAAATAATGCCGTTCCCCATATCGAAGGTGATGGTGATGTCCTTTCCCTTAATGCTATCAAAAATATCTCCCGGAACCACCACAGAGCCGTTCATATCCACGTTGATGGTGCTGCCTTCCTGCGCCTGTTCTTCCTCTGCACGGATCACGTCCCATCCGGTCCTGCCGTCCCCACCCTTGATGAATGGCTGTTTTGTCCCCTGTGCGGGTGTTCCTGTGCCGCTACCCGGAGTGGTTCCCGGTCTTGATGTATTTCCATTCCCCGGATTTACCGGCGTTGTCCCCGTCCCCGGTGTGGCTTCGTTACCCGGATTGATGTTTTCCGCAGGCGGGATTACGGGTATCTGCGGCGTAGTGCTTCCATTGCCCGGATTTGTGCTGCCGCCTCCGCCGTTATTTCTGTTATCGCCCGAATTTCCGCCGCTGTTATTGCCGGAACCGCCCGAATTTCCACCATCACCCGAACCGCCGCCATTGTTTCCGCCGCTGCTGTTGCGGGTATAGTTCGCCTTTACGGTCACTGATTTTGTGGGCATGGTAAAAGTTGTGGTCTTTGCTTTGCTGTCGGCAAAGGCAACGCCGTCTCCGCTGCTCCATCCGGTAAAGGTATAGCCGTTTTTTTCATTTGCCGTGACCGTCACGGTGTCCCCCTGGGCATATTCGCCACCGCCCGTGCCATCCGTTACGGTGACGGTATAAAAGCGTTCCACGATATTCAGTGTACCGTTCACATAAGTGATACTGTAGCTTTCGCTGTTTCGCAGTGTGCCGCCGTTTATCACAATATCATATTTTCCGAGGGTATCCGTATCCTGTGCGCCGGCTGTTATGGCAGGGGCTTTCGTAAAGGTATCGCCGTTCACCAGGCCGTCCGTCCGGTAAGTGAATGCAGGCATGGGATTCCCCCTCACAACCGTCTTGCTGTCGGCCCTCACCGTGAGCGCCTTCTTCGCAACCGTGACATTCCTGCTTGCGGAAGCCTCGTTGTAATTGTTATCCCCCTCTTTTATGGCGGTGATGGTGGCTGTGCCTGCCCCGACAATGACCGCCCTGCCGTCCTCTATGCGGATGACATTCTCATCAGAGCTTTCATACCTGACCGCGCCGCTGCCGCTGCCTCCGGTGGTCTTAAGGGTGATGGCGGCATCGCCATAGGTCTTTGCCCCGATTGCATCCAGAGCGAAATCCTGCTGGTTCTGCTTCGCCGCATCAAAGGCAGTTTCCCGGCTCTCGGCTTCCGTATAATTGTTGTTGCCTTTATAAACCGCCTTTATGGTATACGTTTTATCCTGAAGCCCATCCCATGTGTAAGAGGCGGAGCCATTACTTAATGTGGCTGTCCCTATCGTCACTTCCGTACTTCCCGTACAGTCTATGAATGTTACCGTCCCTGTGGGGAAAGCGCCTGCGCCTGCTTTTGCTACGTTCACGGTAATCACGGCCTGCCTGTTATCTTTGCTGCCGGAGACCGCCGCCGTGACGCTGACTGCCGGAACTGCCTGCTTTACTTTGACTGGCACATTTTGGGTCGTATCTGTGATTGTTTCATAGTTTTTCTCCGTTTCTTTACTTGCGGTAAATACCACCGTATAGCCAGTGTTATCCACAGTCGGAATCATACTGCCGTTTTCCCATGCAAATGTCCCATACTCCGTACTGCCCCCGGTCAGGGCGCAGTCGGATAATTTCTGCCCATAGGTGATGCTGTCCGCCGCCGTAGGGTAAGTAATAGCCGGTGCGGGCGCTTTCGTGATTATAATAATCCCTGTTGCCGTTGCCGCTTTATAATTACCGCTTTCCGCTTTGGTTGCGGTGACAGTCACGGTTCCAACTCCGATGATGGTCGCCTGATCTCCATTTACCATGAGTACGCCGTTATTTTCGGGAACCCGGTAAAGGACCGCGCCGTCCCCGCCTCCTCCAGTGGTGGACAGGGTTAATGTTCCGTTCTTTTCATACTGCGTTGTCTTTTCTACAACTGCAAAGTCTTTCTGTTCCGCCTTTTCTATGGAAAATGTTTTCTCTATCTCAAAGCTGTAATTTCCTTTGCCGGTGACAGTGACGGTGGCAGTATCCGTACCGGCATCAACGTTATCGGCATAGGTTACGTCATAGCCTGCCGCTGTCAGCTTTGTGCCGTCCAATGTAACGGTGACTCCGGGTTCATGAGACTTGCCGTTATAGACCAGCTTTTCCGTATTAGTCAGGGCAACAGACAGCGTGGAGCCGCAGGCGCACTTACCGTCAGTATAGCTGCAATTTTCCTCCGTTTCCACCTTACCACAGGCAAGGCAGGTCTGTTGGTGGGTGGTTGTGCCTTTGGCGTGAGTATACTCACAGACACCATCGCCGGTATGGTTACATTCCTTCACCGTCACGGTGCCGGTCAGCGACTGATCGCCCAACACGCCCGTAAGGGGAGCGCCGCTTTCGTCAAAATAGGCGTACCGGGTGTCGCCGCTGTGACCCAGCAGGTCGCCGAGGGTGAGGGATGAGGATTGGCTCGCTATCGCAATCGCCGCCGTCCCCCCGGAGTAGGTCCCGCCCTCCAGCGTGGCAGTTCCCAGCACAGTAAGAGCGTTGCTATTTACGGAAATAATCTCGCCCGTTCCTCGGATGGTTACGTTAGAATCTCCATAAGTATAAATGGCCATCCCAGAGCCGGTCATGCGGATTGTGTGCCCGTTCAGATCCAGGGTGCAGGTGACGTACTGGCCGACGACAAGCCTCTCGCTTCTCTCCAGATCCCGCAGCAGCGTAAGCGTATAGATCCCGTTTACGGTGTTGAGGGTCGCCTCAAGCTGCGCCTCCGTCAGGAGCGTGCCATCCGGTTCCATCCTTGCCACGGCCGCCGCGCCGCAAACAGTGCAGGTGAGACGGTTCTCGGTCCAGTCGTGGGCCTCGGCGCCGTCGCTCTTGCCGCAGGCCAGACATGCGGAGAGGCTGTGGGTGCCGTCGCCCTTGTCCTGAGGGGCGGTTGTGTCCGGGTGGGTACATTTCACTACGGCGACGGGGCCCTCAATGTCTTTTTGGTCCAGAGTCAGCGCCACGGGCTTGCCGTCTCGGCAGAAAGCATAGCCCTCCGCCAGGATGGAGGACAGGCCGTTTTCGGCGTGTATATCACCGAAGGTTCCGCCGCTGAGCGTAGCGGTACCGCTTGAATACAAGTTCAAGCCCTTGCCGCTTTCTCCCACGCTCCCGCCGGTGACGGTGACGCTGCCGTAAACTTCTATGGCGTGACCGCTGCCGCCCTCCGGCAAAAGCGTTCCTCCCTCCATGCGAAACTGTCCGAATTTGCTAGATACAGCGACACAGCAGCCAGTTGGATCGGTATTTTTCAGTGTGCCGCCCTTCAAGGTCAGGGAGTCCCTATTGACATAGACGAGCGCGCTGCTTTCACAGTTGCCGGAGAGGGTGTAGCTTCCGCAGTCCAGGGTAATATCACCTCCGGCGTGCGTAAACAGGGACACTCCATCCGGGAGCTTTACGTCGTCCAGCAGGGTGAAGGTGGCGCCCTTATTCTGGTTGGCCCCCAAGGCCTCCTTCAGCTGATCCCCGGTCAGGTAGGTGGTGACGCCCTTCACCTCCATCTTAATCTGGGCGGGGCCATCCTCCTCCGCCGCCGGGTCGGGGGCATTGGCCCCGTCCAGCGCCTCTTGCAGCTCGTAACAGCGGGAGAGGTCAAGCTGCTCCTGTTCCTCCCCGGTCAGTTCTGCAAACAGTGCAAGTATCTGATCAAGCTGCGCCCGCACCTCCGACCCATTCTCCTCCGTGATGCTCCCCACCTCCGGCAGGGCGGCAATCAATTCCTCTATCGGGCAGATGCGGCAATCATAAGTACACGGGCTGCCTTCCCCGTCCTCTGACGCAGGCTGGTAGCCGCAGGATTCATCATGTGCCTGATGGTGCTTGCAGATGCCGGTATCCTCCGGCTTTTGGGTATCTTCTTCCGCATCCTTCCCCTTGCACTCCGAAAGGTCGGCATCCTCTGCGCCGCAGACAGGGCATTCCTGATTTATGCTATCCTCTTTGCAGGGTTTCTCACAGATACATTCCTCCTGCCCGTCATCCGGTTTTTCTTCCGCTTCTTGATCCGGCTCTTTTGTTTCCCCGCCGGTTTCAGAATCATTTCCGTCATCCTCCGGTGTCCCGCCATTGCAGATTTCACATACAAAAGTACAGGGGCTTCCCGGCATTCCTTCGGTGTAGCCGCAGGAACCGTCATGCTCATGCCGGCAGTCCAGCTCCTTTGTGATACAGCCGCTCTCTTCACTGCAGGAGTGACTGCATTCCGTGGGCTGTCTTTCCCCTACGTCAGCGGGTGCGCCCTCACTTTCCGACACCGTGTCCGCCGGATAACAGCTTTCCGTATGTTCGTGGATACAGTCCTCCACGGTTTTATAACAGTCCTCCGTATGCTCATGGGTACACTCCGCCCCCGGCTCTGCTTCCCTGTAGCCGCAGTCCGGGGTATGCGACCTGTGGTGTTCACACAGCCCTCCCCTGCCCTCCGATGCGGATGCGGCGGCGCTGCCAAAAGGCAGCGTCTGGCATACCCGCGCCGCCGCCAGCAGGACTCCCAACGCCCGTTTTGCTTTACGTGCGTTTGTACCCCGGTGTATTT
>VSNO01000017.1:20184-39352 GCA_009774375.1 Lachnospiraceae bacterium | reverse complement strand
GTTTTATGATATTCCTGTAACGAATATTTAAAATTCTGGAGGTATTGAATGGATAGTAAGACATTGGTAAACATAGGGGAGCAAAGATTTGACAGGCTGATTGAACAGGAAAGGTTTTACATTGATAAGACGAACTTTATCAAAGAATGGTGGGAGACTTCGTCGACTGTGACGCTTATTACGCGTCCGCGCCGATTTGGAAAGACGCTCAATATGAGCATGCTCGAGTGCTTTTTCTCGATTCGATATGCAGAAAGAAGCGATTTGTTTGAGGGGCTTTCTATTTGGGAGGAGGAAAAGTATAGACAATTACAGGGGACTTTTCCGGTAATATTTTTGTCCTTCGCGAATGTTAAGGCATCAAATTATGCAGATATGGAGTATTGCATCACGAAAGTGATATCTGATTTGTACGAGCAAAACAGATATTTGTTTGACAAGGTTGTGCTTAGCGATAACGAGCGCGAGTATTATGGCAGTGTGAAGCCTGGAATGGATGGGATACTCGCGGCAGGAGCTATTCATTCCATGGCATGCTTTATGCAGCGCTATTATAAAAAGGATGTCATTATCATTCTTGACGAGTATGATACACCGATGCATGAAGCATGGATCAATGATTATTGGGATCAGGCTGTGGAATTTTTCAGGAAATTTTTTAATAGTACTTTTAAAACCAATCCGTTTCTTTACCGGGGCATGATCACGGGGATCACCAGGATATCCAATGTCTCGCTTCGCGAGCCATCGGAGAGCATTTTTTCCGATCTGAACAATCTCAATGTCATCACAACGACATCGGACGAGTACGCGACAGCGTTTGGATTCACGGAGGAGGAAGTCTTTCAGGCGCTTGACGATATGGGGCTGGGTGCGGAAAAACAGGAAGTGAAGCGGTGGTATGACGGTTTTACCTTTGGCGAATACACGGATATATACAATCCATGGTCCATCTCCTCATTTATCGCAAAAAAGGGAAAGTATGATGCGTACTGGGCGAATACGAGCGGCAATGGACTTGTCAACTCGCTGATCCGGACAGGAAACGCTGATCTGAAACAGACGATGGAGATGCTTTTACAGGGAAAAAGCTTCGTGACAGAGCTTGACGAGCAGATCGTGTATGACCAGCTGGACGATGATGACAACGCCGTATGGAGTCTGTTATTGGCAGCAGGGTATTTAAAGATCGTAAATCTGGAATATGTTGGTATCCGGAAAACGAAGACGTACACACTCACGATTACAAACATGGAGACACTGGGAATGTTCGAGAATATGGTAAAAGGCTGGTTCAAGGGCAGCGTCAGGATTGTGTACAACGAGTTTATCAAGGCGATGCTCAATGACAATGTGCGGATGATGAATGCATTTATGAACAAGGTGGCGCTGAATACATTCAGTTCCTTCGACAGTGGGAACAAACCCTCAGAGGAGACAGAGCCGGAGCGATTTTACCATGGATTTGTACTCGGCATGGTGGTCAATCTGGCGGACACATACAAAGTACGGTCAAACCGTGAGAGCGGTTATGGACGCTATGACGTCATGCTAAAGCCGCTTGACAGGAGTGGAAAGGCATTCATATTTGAATTTAAGGTACTGAATCCCTACGAGGATGAAGAAACGCTCGAGGAGACACTCGCAAACGCTCATTACCAGATCGAAGAAAAAAAGTACGAGGCGGAACTGATCTCGGAGGGTTTTGCCCCGGAGCAGATACGCAAATACGGGTTTGCGTTTCAGGGAAAGACATGCCTGATCGGGTGAATGCGTTTTTGCGGCGTGGAAGAGTATTTGGATTATCCCGGTCTATATGAAAAGTTGATAGAAAATTGTCTCCGGCTGACCGCGAACAATTTATAAAGGATTACGACCCTTGTCTCTGTATGAGACAGGGGTTTTGTTATGAGCACGGTCGTCCAGAGGAAAAATGTCAGCATACGCTGACGGACGCCCGGCGCGGCGAGCAGGGAAAGTCTTCCCTGCTCGATTGCATATGAATATCCAGGCATTCGGGTGTTGTCATAACAGTCTCACCTATAATGCACCGGATATCGATAAAATCTTCATACCAAATTCATACCCATATGCTATACTACCAATATCAATAGTCAGACGATTCTATAAACAGGGAGGTAACGATGAACACAATAACCCATAAAGTCCTGTTTCTGGAGGATGAACCTACGATCAGGGAGGTGCTGACGGAATACATGCTGATCTCGGGATATGAAGTGACTGCCGTGGAGCGGGGCGATACGGCGATCGGTCTATTGCGGGAGCAGGCGTATGACATCGCGGTTCTGGACATCATGGTGCCGGGGGTGGACGGCTTTGCCGTGCTCGAATATATCCAGCAGCACTGTGCGGACACGGCGGCGATCATGCTGACGGCACTGGAGGACGAGAAGACGCAGGTGAAGGCATTTAATCTGTACGCGGATGACTATGTCATAAAGCCGGTGTCGCCGATCATTCTGCTAAAGCGCATGGAGACGATCCTGCGGCGCACATTTAGAGGTCACTCAGGGAAAGAGATACAGGAGGACGACGCTGCGCAGAGAGGACTTTATCTGAAAGAGGAAGCCTACTGTGCCTATTATCAGAAGGAGAAGCTTCCGCTCACCCTGAGCGAGTATCTGCTGCTGCAGACGCTATTTATAGAGCCGGACAGGGTGTTTACGAGGGAACAGCTCATCTTGCGGATTTTCAACGAAGATTATATCGGGAATGACAGGATCATCGACGCCCATGTGAAAAATCTCCGCAAAAAGCTTTCGGTCTCCTGCATCAGGACTGTGATCGGTGTGGGCTATCAGTTTGACGGGGAAGCGGCAAAGAAAGGAGAGGGCTGGAAAGAATGAGATCAAAGGTCAGACTGGGAGGACGAAATCTGTTTTACAGCATGGTTCTTGCGGGGTGCATGCTCACTTTTCTGGTCGGATATTTTGTGTATATGCTGCCCTCCCTCTCCAGCACCCGAGACCACCAGGCCTCCTTGATCGGTATGCCGCCGGAAGAGCTGATGACCGAGATGGCCTCTGGATAAGCCCCGAAGTCCCACAGGGCATCGATCTGGCCCTCCATGCCGGGCGTGCGGAAGTGAGAGAGCATCTTGATGAGGGTCATGCGCAGTCCGGGGGCTCCCTCACCATCGCAGGCCTTTTTGAAAAAAGTCTTCTGTTTGGAGGGTAAATTCTGGAATTTATAGCAGCTCTCTACAATCTCAATACGGGTCTGTATGTCCTCCGTTCTCTCGTACAGTTCCGTTAGCTCCTGGGGCTTTCCGTCCAGATACAGGCCGAAGTACATCTCCTCGTCATCATAACCGGCGATCAACCTCCCGGGTCCAGCGGTCGTACCAGGTCAGGAAGTCCGCTTCCCGCATGAGGGTGGGCGGCGAGCACTGGTCCTCATCGTAGTAGATCACTCGTCCCCGGTCAGGGCCGTCAAGGACCAGGCCGGTCATCAGAGTACAGCCCTGGGTACCCAGGGGCAGAACCGCTCCGTCAGGGTAGTCCGGGAGTTGTCCGGGATCAGCTGTTTCCAGGGAGTACAGGCCATAGAAAGGCCCTGCCCCTCCGTTTCCCATCCGCAGCAGAAAGTCCCGGTATCCTTCCGGCAAAGAGATACCGAAGCGGGTTTCAAAGGCGGCTATCGTTTCCTCCGAAGCGGGTGGGTTCAGCCGGTATTTGTGACTGTCAGCACCGAAACGGGAAAAATCCAGGTCCTTTTCTCCGGCGCGTTTAAGTTGTCTGCGCAGTTTTGCAACCCAGGCAGGCTGCGTGCTTTTTGCCAAAATCGGTTCCCTCCTCTTTGCCGTTTTTACGGTCATCTGCCGTCTGTTATGCCATAGTAGGTTGTTGCTGAAATGCTCGTACCGGGTTCTTCGACAGTCCCGGCTCCTGCAGAACCGCCGTTATCGCCAGAGATCGATGTCTGCATAAAGGAGTATCCGCCGTCCTCGTCCTTCGTGATCTCCAGGGAAACAGTCTCATCATCGTGTGTCAGGGTGAGGCTGCAGACGCCGTTCTCGTCGAACGAGTCTGTGACGTCGATCTTCTGATCGTAGTAATAGATCCAGACCCTGCCGTCCTCGTCCACATCGATGTCTGCGGACTTGCTCAGCCCCTCAGCCAGCTCATCTGCGGACATCCATGTCTCATTGCCGTCCTCGTCAAGGCTCACACCGCCGACACCGAGCTCCTTTGTCTCACCCTCCTGCGTGTACGTGAAGGTGTATCCGCCGTAACCGTCCTCATTGTTCTGGGTCACATTGACCTCTGTCTGTGCACCGTGCAGCCACATCGAGATCTTCTGCTGGATACCGCCGATGTCGGCTGCGTATGCGGTTCCTCCTGTACCGATTACGACTGCGCATGCGATTGCCGCTGCGGCTGCCATATTTTTTCTGTGGTTTCTGCGTATCTGTTCCATCTCTCCTACCTCCAAAGTGAACTGTCCGGAGGAGTGAAGCGTTGAAAAAGCCTGTTTGTACCGTTCTCTATCTGTCATCGACCCATTCCCCCTCCAATTCTTTTCTGAGCATGGCACGGCCGCGCGACAGCCTTGTTTTTACGTTGCTCTCGCTGAGCTTCAGGATATCCGCGATCTCACTGACAGCGTAATCCTCATAGTAATACAGATGGATCACGATGCGGTATTTTTCCGGAAGCTGCATCACAGTCTCAAACAGATCCGCTGATTCTGGCGTCTCGAATGTCAGCGTCTCCATATAATCCTCGATGGAGATTTTGTTCCGCCTCCAGAAAGTCCGGGTGACATTCTTCGCCTTGTTGATCGCTACCCGGATCAGCCACGCGCGTATGTGCTGCTCGTTCTCAAATTCTTTTTTTGTTGTGTGATACTGGATGAACGTATCCTGGATCACGTCCTCCGCGTCCTGCGCATTCTGGCATATATTGAACGCTGCGGCAAAGAGGTTATCCTGATACATTGCGGCCAGTTCGTGCAAGGATTGTCTCATGAGTGCTCCTTTTATGCGGGCAGGGGAAGGCTGTTTCCCTGCCTGGTCATAAATAATGATTCTGACGTTTGAAAGTCCTTTCACTAATAACACAACTGAAGAGGGAGATAGGTTACAATATTTTTATGCTTTTTACTCCTTCAACCGGAATCTGGACACCAGCTCCTTCAGCGTAGCAGCCTGGCTGGACAGCTCCTCGCTGGCGGCGGCGCTGGATTCTGCCGTGTCGACATTGCTCTGCACCACAATGGAGATCTGATCGATCCCGTGGCTGATCTCCGATGCCATGGTGGCCTGCTGCGCTGTGTTGTCTGCAATGTCATCGATCAGGTTGCCCATTTTCTCAGCCAGTCCGACTGCCGCCATCATGGACCGTACAGTATCGTCGGCTGCGCGGACGCCCTCTTCCATGGAGTTGATGGTTTCTCCCAATAGTTCCGTGGTCTCTTTTGCCGCATTGGCGGATCTGCCCGCCAGCGTCCGGACCTCCCCGGCAACGACTGCAAAGCCTTTCCCGGCCTCCCCGGCACGGGCAGCTTCCACCGCTGCGTTCAGCGCCAGGATATTGGTCTGGAATGCGATATCATCTATGGTCTTTACGATCTTATGGATCTCGTTTGATTTGTCACTGATCTTCTGGATCACTTCTGCCAGGTTCTGCATCTTTGTGTTGCTGGCAAGGAGGCCGTCCCGCACCTCATCTGAGAGGCTGCTGGTCTGCTGTGCACTCTGTGCGATCTTCTGCACGCTGGCGGACACTTCGCCAATGTGATCCGCTAAGGCTTCCACTTCCGCCGACTGTTCCATGGAACCCTGGGACAGGTTCACGGCGCTTTCAGATACCTGTGCCGCGCCTGCAGCGACATCCCGGGACGAAGCCTTTAACTGCCCCATCGCGGCATTCAGTTCAACGGCGATCTCGTCCAAGGAAGCCTTGATCTTTGTGAATTCACCTGTATATTCATTTTTAAGTTCAAATGCCAGATTTCCTCTTGCGATCTCTTTTAGCGTGTCCGATATTTCATCGATATATTTTATGTACTCGCGCAGCCGCTCGGTGACTCTGTTGAAATTAAATGCGAGGATCCCCAGCTCATCCCCTGACTTGTAACGGATCGTCTGATCCAGCTCACCCTCCGCGATCTGGGTGGCGACGCGGCTCAGTTCCTTTACCGGCCTTCCGATGATACGGCGGGTCTGTATGATGACGAGCAGCGTTACCACGAGCACCGCTGCCGCTGATACCTTTGCCATGGTGCTTGTCAGCTCATAAAGCTCTGACAGCACTTCCGCCTGGGATACATATGCCACCGCGATCCAGTTGCTGCCCTCGACTTCTGCGATCTGGATATAAGTGTCTCCGTACAGGCTCAGACCGGTCCTGCCGGCTTTGATCTGTTCGTCGGCATAAGTGTAGAGACCGCCCGATGTGCTCAGTTTTTCCCCGACCACGTATGAGTCCCTGTGCCCGATGATGGTGTCTGTGCGTGTGTCCACAAGAAAGATCCCGCCAGTGTCCTCGATCCGGATGCCGCTGACGATGTCGGAGATCGAATCCAGATATACGTCCGCCGCCGCAACGCCGCGCACTGTGCCGCTGTTGTCCTTCAGCATGCCGGAGGCGCCGACTACATACGACTGGCTGTCCTCGTCAAAATACACGTCTCCTAATATGAAGTCTTCGGAACCGATCCCATCCTGATACCAGCTTTTGGCCAGCGCATCAAACTCTGGTCCCGGCACAAAGGATGCGTGATACAGCGAACCATCTGTCAGTGCCACATACAGTCCGGCAGGGTAAGCATCATTCTGGCCTGCTGTGTACCTGATGTATTCTGTCATCTCCGGGATCGTCATATCCTCGTACTCTATGGTATCCCTCTGGGATTCCAGCATGGTGAGTGTTCGGTTCATCCACGCCTTTGTTTCCTGAAGTGTCTTGTCGGTGGTGGTGCGCAGCATTTCCTCACTCTTTTCCAGGAGAGTCTGGGACATCTGGTCAAATACGACCACCAGCAGTGCCGAGCCGGCAATGATCACGCTGACGACGATCGCTGCCACCAGCTTTACGGTGATCCCCAGTCCGCGCCGCTTTGATGCATTGGTCTGGCTGTTTGCTTTTTTTGTCTGGTTCATCTTCGATTCCTCTTTCTTTTGATGTTTTGTCATATTAAAATTGTACCATAATATGACAAGAAGTAAAGCATGATCATAGTTTTGCATACTTTAGACCCTGTGGCTGGGACTGATCTTGCGGATATGCCATTTTTTTTATGAATTTTTTGAGAAAAAAGTGTTGACACTTTATAAATTGAGTGATATAGTATTTATTGTTCGATGGACAACGCAGAGAAATCGGATGAAATGACCAGTCATGCACCGCTAGCTCAGTTGGTAGAGCACCTGACTCTTAATCAGGGTGTCCAGGGTTCGAGCCCCTGGCGGTGCACTGAAAGCACTATTTTTGAAGCAGAGCGCTTTGGGGATGGTGTTTTTTTCGTTTCTGAAACAGATCAATGTGTGTAAAAAGATATTTTTGCGAAAAACTGTCGGTGACAAATACAGGAGCGCTATGGTATAATATTGCTATTCAGAGAGGAGAAAATATATGGGAAATCAATTGGTATGGAATAAGCGCTACGATATCGGAGTAGAGATCATTGACAAAGAGCATAAAAAGTTGTTCAGCATCCTCAATAAACTGTTTGATTTCGGACAGGAAGAGGACAAAAGACAGTGGGTTTGCCAGGAGTCGGTAAAATATTTTAAGGATCATGCACTCCAGCACTTTGCGGACGAGGAAGCTTACATGGCTTCGATCGATTATGAGGGGCTTGAGGTACACCGGCGCATCCATAATAACTTTCGTGAGATAACAATGCCCGCCCTTGAGAAAGAATTGGAGATGACAGGTTATTCCGAGAATGCTGTCGATCATTTTCTGGGCGTGTGTGCAGGATGGCTGATCGGACATACCACGCTGGAGGATCACGCGATCGTGACCGGGAAACCCATAAAACAGTGGGAGAAGCTCCTGCCGGACGAGGAGCAGGCGGTGATGGGGCAGTCGATCGTCAGCCAGCTGCACAGCATGTTCCGGTTAGAATCCCATCTGATCAGCAACTGTTATGGGGGCGAAAAATTTGGCAGCGGAGTCTATTACCGCCTGATCTACACGACCAAAGAAAAAAAGAGGTGGGAATTCTTGCTGGTCCTGGAGGAGCAGCTGATCATGAATACGATCGGCAGTGTGATCAAGACCACGACTGCGGCGGTAAATACCATGTTGATGAATGCGGCCAGGTACACGGCGAGGCAGCTTGTGGAGCACATCAAGGTGCATTTTTCGGAGCTGGAGAAGGCTGAGATCAAGGAGGAGCAGCTGCTGTCCTATGAGCAGTTCCACAAGGTGTTTGAGAAGCACAGCCCGCAGTACAGCCTGCTGTTTGACACCGGAAAGGGATACTTCGCATACTGCATGACGACGGTTGACATGGTTGCGATCGAGGACGGAGTGTCCATCATCACCGAGAATGCCATGTCGGCAGTTGAGCAGTATCTGGCGCAGAATGAAGCGGAAAAGGCTGCGGCGAGCGGGCGGAAGAAAGTGCTGATCGTGGACGACTCGGTCTTTATCCTCAAGACGATACAGGATGTGCTGAGTGCAGATTATGAAGTGGCGACAGTGTCGTCGGGCGTTGCCGCGCTCAGGAGCATCGTGCTGGACAGACCGGATCTGATCCTGCTGGATTATGAGATGCCTGTGTGCAAGGGCGATCAGATATTGGAGATGATCCGTTCCGAGGAGGAATATGCGGACATTTCCGTCATTTTTCTGACCAGCAGGGTGGACAAGGAGCGCATTGAGAAGGTATTTGCGCTCAAACCGAGCGGCTATCTGTCCAAGACGCTGTCTCCGGAAGCGGTGAAGAAGGAGGTTGACCACTTTTTTGGGAGAAGCGCCAACGCGTCAAAGACTTGATCAGGCGGTCAAAAATGGAGAGAGGAAAGCGTACAGGGCAATGATTTTTGAGACACATGCACATTATGACGACGAGGCATTTGACGACGACAGGGATATCCTGCTATCAGCCATGCAGGAGAACGGCATCGGCTGGATCGTCAATGTGGGCGCAAGTCTGAAAAGCACTGCGGCAAGTATCAGTCTTGCAGAAAAGTATCCATTTGTCTACGCGGCTGCGGGCGTGCATCCGAGTGAGACGGCAGAACTGAATGAGGAAAACTTTGCAGGCTTAAGGACGCAATGCCTTCATGAAAAGGTAGTGGCGGTGGGCGAGATCGGGCTTGACTACTATTGGGACGAGCCTGATCATGAGGTACAGAAACTGTGGTTTACGCGTCAGCTGGAGCTTGCCCGCGCGGTCAGAAAGCCGGTGATCATTCATTCCAGGGATGCCGCAAGAGATACGTATGATCTGCTGACAGCCCATCATGCGGAGGAGATCGGCGGCGTCATACACTGTTTTTCCTACAGCGCGGAGATGGCGCAGGAATATGTCAGAATGGGATTTTACATCGGGGTGGGCGGCGTGGTCACCTTCAAAAACGGCAGGAAATTAAAAGAGGTGGTGGAGGCGGTTCCGGTCGATCGGATCCTGCTCGAGACGGACAGCCCGTATCTGTCGCCGGAGCCAAACCGCGGCAGGCGAAACTCTTCGCTCAATATACCGTACATCGTACAGGGGATCGCCGGGATCAAAGGAATGTCCTATGATGAGATAGTGTATGTGACGGAGCAGAATGCAAGGCAGGCATATCAGATCGGGATGCGGTGAGGGAAGAGAAGAGGGAGATTCGTACATGGCGACGCTTGGAAATCCGACAAACACGATCGCAGTATTGCAGCGATATGGTTTTAATTTTCAGAAAAGATACGGACAGAATTTTCTGATCGATGCCAATATATTGGAAAAGATCATCGCCGCCGCAGGGGTTGGCAGAAATGACTGCGTGCTGGAGATCGGACCGGGTATCGGCACGATGACACAGTACCTCTGTGAAAATGCGAGGGAAGTTGTCGCAGTAGAGATCGACAAAAAGCTGATACCAATCCTTGAACAGGACACGCTGTCAGCTTATGACAATATCACGATCATCAATGAAGATATCCTGAAAGTCGATATCAATGCGATCGTGCAGGAAAAAAATGACGGAAAGCCGGTCAAGGTGGTGGCAAACCTTCCATATTATATCACGACGCCGATCATCATGGGGCTTTTTGAGAGCCATGTACCGCTGGACAGCATCACGATCATGGTGCAGAAGGAAGTGGCAGAGCGCATGCAGGTGGGGCCGGGCACAAAGGACTACGGTGCGCTCTCGCTGGCAGTCCAGTATTACGCCAGGCCAGAGGTGATGCTGACCGTTCCGGCGGGCTGCTTTATGCCGCGCCCCAATGTCGACAGTGCCGTCATCAGATTGACGTGCCACGACAGGCCGCCCGTGGCCGTATCAGACGAAAAGAGGATGTTCGACGTGATCCGCGCGTCGTTCAACCAGCGCAGGAAAACGCTCGTGAACGGTCTTGGCAATGCCGCGGGACTGAATGTAAAAAAAGAGCAGGTCCTGTCAGCACTGGAAAAGATGGGACTGCCGCCGGCGACCCGCGGTGAGACGCTCACGCTGGCAGAGTTTGCGGTGCTGACAGATCTGCTGAACGAGTAGGGAAGATGACCTTTCCCTACTCGTTCGTCTTTTCGTCCTCAAGCTGTGAAGTGCAGTGCGGGCATCTGGTGGCTGCGATCGCGATCTCGGACTTGCAGAAAGGGCAGGTCTTGGTAGTCGGGGCTTTGGGCGGCTCTTCTTTGTGAATGCGTGACATTGCCGTGTTCATCACCTTGACGAGTAAAAAAACGATCAGCGCCATGATCAGGAAGTTCACCACGGCGGTGATGAATTTGCCGTAATACAGTGTGACATCGCCCGTGATATTCCATGCGAGCTGGTCAAAGTTCATGCCGCCGAACAGACCCAGGACCGGGTTGATGATGTCGTTTACCAGGGAAGAAACGATGCTTGTGAAGGCGCCGCCGATGATGATACCGACGGCCATGTCCATCACGTTTCCCTTGCCGATAAACTTCTTGAATTCTTCAAAAAACTTCTTGATCATAAGCGTACTCCTTTTTGTGATATTGTACCTGCCTTTGCAGCAAAACGCCAAAGATTACGCTGACGAGGCAGGACAGGGCTATTATAACATATAAAGATCTGCTGTCAAAGACTTTTGTGATCTCCCCTCGATTCTTTTTCAAGCAGTTTCTCCAACTCGATGCGCAGACGGTCTTTTAAATCCTCCAGTTCGTCCGGCGCTGGCAGATATGCATCGGATACCAGCTCCGCTCCCAGCTTCCAGACAGGTCCGCCCGTGTCCGTATCCCCTTTTCTTCTGGGAAAGATATGCCAGTGCATATGGACACCGTTTCCCCTGCCCAACAGCTCATAGTTGAGCTTGTCCGGCTGAAATGCGTTGTAGACAGCTTCTGCTACGACCGCCATCTCATGGAGAAACTGATCCCTGAAAGCCGGTTCCAGAAAATGCAATTCCGTCGCATGCTCCTTGCACAGAAACAGCGAGTATCCTTTTATGCGCTGGTGGTCTCCGATCACGACATAGCCGGTACTCAGCTCTTTGACAAAGTACGGATTTTTGCCGTTTTTGATCCAGTCGATCCGCTCACAGATCATACAGTCTTCCATCGGTCACGCCTCCTTTTCGGATCCATTTTATCATTTTAGATCCGGATTGTCTATGGATTTGTGGTCGATTATGTCATTTGAGAATATATGGTCATATCGACAGTCTTTCCGGCATACATTTAACTATTAGAAACGCCGGGGAGGTTTTTAATATGGAGCTGTTAAAGAAAAATATCCATACAGAGCGGATAAAGTCGAAGGCGCTTTTGCAGATACCGCTGGAGACGGACATCAATGTGTCCGATGCAAAGCCGGATGTGGCGAAGGTGATCTACGACTGCGGCACGGTTAAGATCGACGAGATCAAGACAGGCATGAACAAGATCTGGGTGAAAGGGAAGCTGTGCTATCAGCTCCTGTACCAGACGGAAGGCGGTTTATCCAGCGACAAAGAGGATAGGACGCTCGCGGGAATGGATGGCGAGGTTCCGTTTATGGAGGAGATCTATCTCGACAAACTGGAGGGAACGGACAGGGTAGTCTGCAAGACAAACCTCGATGACATGAGGGTCCACATCATCAATTCCCGCAAACTCAGCATCCAGTCCGTGATCACGCTCGAGCCGAGAGTGGAGGAGAGCATATCGGAGGAATTGTGCGTGGAGCTCGACAACACGGGGGAAGCGGATCAAAAGCTTGAGTACCGCAAGAAGAGCCTGAATTATCTCGAGACCATCGTGAAAAAGAGGGACCTGCTGCGCATTCACGAGGAGACGCGTCTGCCGGCCGGCATGCCGGATATCGGAACCGCCCTGTGGAAAAATGCGGTGATCAGCAGTATCAGTTTTCACCCGATGGATGAAAAACTGGGCATCACGGGTGAGATCAGCGTCTTTATCGTCTATCGCGAAGACACTTCAAATAGAATGAACTGGTATGAGACAGTGATTCCATTCAACGGAAGTGTGGAGTGCCAGAACAGCAGGGAAGGCATGATCGCGGATGTGATGTATGAGATCGGACATGAGGAGATCACGATCAGGGAGGATTCGGACGGCGAATTCCGCGTCATCGGCGTCGAGACGACTGTCGAGCTGGAGATCAAACTCTATGAGAAGGAGAGCACCTCGATCGTGGCAGATGTGTACGGCGTGAGCTGCGAGGTGCAGGCGGAGATAGACAGCAGGCAGTTTCGCGATCTGTGCAGGGAGCTTGATATCGAGGAAAAACTTACCCGGAGCATTCGGCTCGAGGACGCGGATCCCAAGATACTGCAAGTGTGCCACAGTGATGCCAGGGTAAAACTTGCCGAGATGGTCCTGATGGACGGTCAGCTCAGACTCAACGGCGAGATCGAGCTTCAGGTGCTGTATTCCTCCAATGAGAGCGGTTCGGGTCTCTGTCCGGTCAGGAGTACTGTGCCGTTTGAGATCGTGAGGGAGGTTTCTGATGTGGAGGAGGCGCAGCCCGAGCAGTGTTCCCTGTCTGTATGGATACCACAGCAGGCGGTGAGTATCAAGGACAGCGCGCAGCTTGAGTGGAGGGGCACTGTCAATGTCAGGCTTCTGATCTATGACACAAAAAATGAGGACATTCTGACAGATCTGAAGATCGAACCGATCAATGCGGATGTCCTGGAGAAATTGCCGGGCTTTGCGATTTACTATGTGAAACCGGGAGATTCCCTCTGGCAGATCGGCAAAAAATATTATGTCAGTGTCGGGCGCATCAAGGAGATGAACGAGCTGACGGAGGATGAGATCAAGGCAGGCGACAAGATCCTCATCGTAAAATAGGGTCAGCATACGCTGACCCTATTTTACGTATCTATTCAGTTTCAGTTACTTATTTTGCGACAACAGTGCCATCCTCAGTCGTTGTGACAGTATCCTTCTCAGGAGCCTTGTCTTCTGTCTTAGGATTCATCAGCTTGTCAAATTTTTCAAGAACAGCATCGTAGGTTTTCTTTGAGATCTCCGGAAGCTTTCCGCCCCATGTCTTCTCCGCCTTCTCATATCCCTTGAGGAATGCATCGCGCATTTTCTCAAGCTGTTTGGAATCATTGCCCGCAAGTGCGGTCGCAAAAGAAACGATCCGGTCGGAAGTCTGTTTTACACCCCAGTAGCCATCTTCTGAGATAGCCTCCTGCGCCTTTTTCTGTGTAGCGGCATCGACAGTGTACTCGCCCTTTGCCAGAAACTGCCAGATGTTGTTTGCCTGGCCGAACGTGTTGGTCTGCGTGTTGAGCATGTTATGTACGAGATCGGTCAGCTGTGACTGACGCTTTTCCTGATCAGCCTTGAGCTGTGCCACGATCGCCTTTCTGTCGTCCGCGGATAGATTGGACTTGTCGTAAACAGCGGCGCCGTTCTCATTCTTGTTGGCACCTGCTGTGGTACTGCCGGATTCTTCTGCTTTTGATGTGTCGTTTTTCGAAGCAGTGCTCTCCCTCTTCTCCGCCTCGACTGCGTACAGATCTGCTGCATTGTTATGTCCGATTCCTGATAAACTCATATGGTATCCCTTCCCTTCCTTAATAAATGATAAAAACATTTCCCTCCATGGTTTTAAGTTTATATCGTCATTATAGAACAGAAACTTTAGGCAGAACAGTAATTTATCATATTATTTTTTAAACATGCTTTAAAGCAGAATAGACTAAAATTTTCCAAATATAACAGGCTTCACAAAAATCCGCACCCACAACTATTGACAAAGATACAATAGTATGATATAAATAGTCTGACGGAATCGTTACCGATTACCGGAATGTCCAATATGGGCACAGGACATGGATCATGTAGGAAAATCTATATAAAGTATAATGATAAATAATGTATAAAGGGGGAATTTATATGGATTTCGTGAGTGAAAAGGGGGCGGCCCAGCTTGTCAATTCCTACATTGAGAGAGAAATGACAGAGTACAGGATAGTTACGGAGAGGGAACTCAGAGTAGGAGGGATCGCACCGGAGGCGAAGGCTGCTTTCAGCAGAAAACCATATTATGGCGGTTCTGCGCTGAACCTCAAGGACCGGCCGAGTCTCCGGTAACTTCAGTTCATCAATGACATCGCCTGAACCAGTCACTTTGGTTTGGGGGGTGTTTTTTGATGCTTGACAAGAGCAGGGGCAGAGAGTACGCTATAACAGATAACAGATAACAGGAGGGACAGGGGGGAGCGGTATGAAAGACAATCCGGTGGTGAAGGCGCTGCTGTATGCGGTAAGCGGCAGCCTGATCGTGTTTTATCTGTATGTGATCTATCTTGGGACGGACCCGCAGGTATCAGATGAATACAGGGCATACTATATCGACCAGACGATCCCGGAGTGGCCGTATTGAGTCAAACATGCTCTAAGATCAGGAGGATTTTATGCAGACAGGCAGGAATGATATGATCAGAAAAATGAATGCAGGTGTAAAAGAAAATACAAGGATCTTCGCGGCAGTGCTGATCCTGTTTGTGCTGTCAAGGATGCTGCTGACATTTGTGGCATGTGCGTACAATTATGCGGCGGGCACATACACGAAGACGTGGGATCTTCTGTACAAGTTTGATGCGCTGTGGTATGTGGATATCGTGGAGAACGGTTACCAGTCCGTGCCAAACAGCGTGACAGGATATGCAAACTATGCGTTTTATCCCTTTTATCCGATCGTTGTGCGGGTGGCGAAGGGGCTGCTGCCCGACCGGTTCACGACCAACCAGGTTGGTATCATGGTGTCAAACCTGTGCACGCTGATCGCAGGATTTGTGGGAGTGAAGGCCGTGCGGGCAAAATATTCTGAGGATACGGGATATTTTATGGCATTCCTGATCTTTTTCGCGCCGCATACGCTCTATTTTTCGATGACCTACACGGAAGCGATGTTCATGATGTTTACGATCTGCTTCTTTTATTTCTGCGGGCAGAGAAAGTTCCTTCCCGCCGCCATCGCGGCTTTCTTTGCGGCGTTTACCAGGATCGCCGGTGTTTTTCTGGTATTCTCACTGCTGCTTTACATGTATGAAGCGGACTATGGCTGGAAGTTTGGCTGGCGGAATATAGCTGATTTCATCAGACAGATCTTTCTGTGTCCGCTGCGTCTGTTTGAGATACTGATCTGCCCTCTGGGTATCTTTGGATATTTCTATTATCTCTACAGGCTGACGGGGGATGTGTGGGCGAGTGCGCATATACAGGTCGCGTGGCACAATTCATACGAGGGCATCCTGCGGACGCTGTTCTATAACCTGCTGGATTCCGGGAGCGGGACATCGTCCCAGTACTGGGCGCTGTATGCGGTCTTCGGGATCGGGATGTTTGTCTACCTGTGCTGGCGGAAACAGTTTGCCGCAGCAGTCTTCGGGATCCTGGCAGTCGGGATCTCGCTGAGGACAGATGCCATCGCGATCTCACGCTATATCATGGGAAACTTTGCCACGTACATCGCGCTGTACGAACTGCTGCGCGGCAGGGAGACCGTCAGGATGGTCGTCATGAACGTGTGTATCATCGTGTCCGGACTGATGTATTATATGTGGTTTGCGGGGGAGTGCTATTTTATCTTCTGACGATGTTCCCGGACTGATCCGGGGAGAAAATCATTTTTTCATGGAAACTCCGTATAAAATATGATAGAATATTATCAAATATATATCGAAAGGACAAAAGGAAAAAAGATATGGGAAGTGTAAGCATTGAACGCGTAATAGAAAAGTTTAAACTCAAAAATCTCACGCCGCAGATCAACGTGGAGAATATCAAGATCCACCAGCCGGACATCAACAGGCCGGCGCTGCAGCTGGCGGGTTATTTTGAGCATTTTGAGGAGACGAGACCCCAGATCATCGGGTTTGTGGAGTTTTCCTACATGGAAAATCTCCCGCAGGAGCGGAAGGAGGAAGTGTATCCCAGGGTGATATCAGAGAAAACGCCCTGTATCATTTTTTGCAGGGGGCTTCATCCGGATGAGATGTTCATGGACATCGCGGTGAAAAATAACGTGCCGCTGCTGGTGACGGAGAAGACGACTTCCGCGTTTGAGGCGGAGATCATCCGGTGGCTGAATGTCAGGCTGGCGCCTTGTATCTCCGTCCACGGCGTGCTTGTGGACGTCTACGGCGAGGGTGTGCTGATCACCGGGGAGAGCGGCATCGGCAAGAGCGAGGCGGCGCTGGAGCTGATCAAGCGCGGACACCGTCTGGTGTCGGACGACGTGGTGGAGATCAGGAAAGTGAGCGATGATACGCTGATCGGATCCGCCCCCGACATCACGCGGCATTTTATCGAGCTGCGCGGTATCGGGATCATCGATGTGAAGACCCTGTACGGTGTGCAGAGCGTCATGGATACCACGAACATCAACCTCGTCATCCGTCTGGAGGACTGGGATAAAGAGAAGAAATATGACAGATTAGGTCTCGAAGAGAACTTTACGGAATATCTTGGTAATAAGATCGTGTGCCACAATATTCCGATCCGGCCAGGCAGGAACCTTGCGATCATCTGCGAGTCGGCGGCGGTCAACTACCGTCAGAAGAAGATGGGATACAACGCGGCGCAGGAACTGTACCAGCGCGTGCAGAACTCGCTGTCAAAGCCGCGTGATGACGATGAGGAATAAAATAAATATATGAATATACAAGGAGGAGAAAATGGGTAGATATTGTTTTGGTGTGGACTTAGGCGGGACTACGGTGAAGATCGGTCTGTTTGACACAGAGGGGACCGTGCTGGAGAAGTGGGAGATACCGACCAGGAAAGAGGAGAATGGCAGCAGGATCCTCTCCGATATCGCAAAGGCGGTACTGGATAAGATGGAGGAGAAGCGCATCACCAGGGAAGACGTGGTGGGCGTGGGCATCGGTGTTCCGGGACCTGTGGACGACAATGGCGTCGTACATGGGGCGGTCAATCTCGGATGGGGAGTGATGAACATCAATGAGACCCTCGGCGGACTGCTGCAGATGCCGGTGAAGGCGGGAAATGACGCGAACGTGGCGGCGCTCGGCGAGATGTGGTGCGGCGGCGGAAAGGGATGCACGAACATGGTGCTCGCCACGCTCGGCACTGGCGTCGGCGGCGGCATCATCATCAACGGAAAGATGGTGACAGGCACGACGGGCGCCGGCGGGGAGATCGGACATATTCATATCGAGGACAACGAGCCGGATGCGTGCGGCTGCGGCAATCATGGCTGTCTGGAGCAGTACGCATCCGCGACCGGTGTGGTGCGCCTGGCAGAGCGGAAACTGGCGGCATCCAGTCAGGACAGCGTGCTCAGGGCGGCAAAGGAGAACGGAGGGATCAGCGCCAAGGCGGTATTTGATGCCGTAAAGGAGGGCGACGCGCTCGCCTGTGAGGTCGCAGAGCAGTTTGGCGATTATCTCGGGAAAGGACTTGCCGCGATCGCGGGCGTTGTCAATCCGGAGGTGTTCGTCCTTGGCGGCGGCGTGTCCAAGGCAGGCGAAATCCTGTGTGAATATGTCTCGAAATATTACATAAAATATGTATTCCACGGTTCAAAGGATGCGCAGTTTAAGCTCGCCACGCTCGGAAATGATGCCGGGATCTACGGGGCGGCGAAGCTGGTGCTGGAGTGAGGCGCCTGAAATAAAAGATTGCAGTAAATAATAAGAGGTAACCATTTGAAAGAGTTTGATGACAAAGCAAAACAAAAACTCTACCAAAGACTGTCCGGGATCTTACAGCCGGAGCAAATACTGCCAAATGAAAAAATGTCAGCTCACACCACCTTCCGCGTGGGTGGTGAAGCTGACATCTTTGTGGAGATCAAAACTTCCGGGGAGCTCGCAAAAGTGCTTGCGGCGCTGAGGGAAGAAGGCGCCTGCGAGCCTGGAAGGGACTACTATATCCTGGGAAACGGCAGCAATGTGCTTGTCAGCGACAGCGGGTTCAGGGGTGTCGTGCTGCATCTGTCAAAGGAATATGGAAACATGATCCTGAACGGTGCGGGCGGCACGCGCCTTGTCTGTGAGTCGGGAGCGCCGCTTGCGGCAGTCGCGCACAGGGCATACGAATGCGGATTGACCGGTTTTGAGTTTGCGGCGGGGATCCCCGGAAGCCTGGGCGGTGCGATCGTCATGAATGCGGGCGCGTATGGCGGGGAGATGCGTCAGGTGGTGGAGAGCGTGCGGCTGATGGCACCCGACGGAACGGTCACTGAAAAGAGTGCGGAGGAGATGCGTTTTTCCTACCGGCACAGTATCTTAAAAGAAGAGCCGCTGATCGTGCTGGATGTGACGCTCGCGCTCGCGCCGGGCAGCCGGCGGGAGATCGGGGCGCTGATGGAAGATCTGGCATCAAGAAGGCGGGAGAAACAGCCCCTGGAGTATCCGAGTGCCGGCTCCACGTTCAAGAGGCCGCCGGGACACTTTGCGGCGAAACTCATCGAGGAAGCGGGACTCAGGGGATTTTCTGTCGGCGGAGCCCAGGTCTCCGAGAAACATTGCGGATTTGTTGTGAACAAAGGAAATGCCACTGCGGCGGACATCTATGCACTGATCACAAA
>VSNO01000017.1:0-20174 GCA_009774375.1 Lachnospiraceae bacterium | reverse complement strand
CTCACTTGCCCGCCTTCTCGGATTCTCTGGAGTCTCGTGGGCTCTGATATGTGTATAAGAGACTGGAAGAGGTCGTCGCAGGTCACACTCGAACCGGAAGTCATTTTGCTGGGGTTTTAGGGAAAGGTTGATAGGATGAGATTTGTAATTGTTACCGGAATGAGCGGAGGCGGGAAATCGACTGCCATGAAAATGCTCGAGGATGCCGGATATTATTGTGCGGACAATATGCCGGTGCCCCTGATCGAGAAGTTTATGGAGCTTCTGGCAATGCCCGACAATGGGATCCTGAAGGTAGCGCTGGGGCTTGACGTCCGGGCGGACCAGTCCTTTGAGGATGTCAATCAGCTCGTGGCGCGCCTGCGTGAGACGTACACCTTTGAGATCCTGTTCCTCGAGGCGGCAGACAACATACTGCTCAAGCGCTACAAGGAGTCGCGGCGTGTCCATCCACTGTCCGTCGACGGCGATCTGATGAGCGGGATCACGAGAGAGAGGGCGCTGCTTGCGAGTATCAAGCAGGCAGCGGACTACGTCATCGACACGACAAACCTGCTGACAAGGGAATTAAAAGCGGAGCTTGACCGTATCTTTGTCAGCAATCAGGCGTACAACAGCCTGATGGTCAATGTCATGTCCTTTGGATTCAAGCACGGGATTCCACAGGATGCGGATCTGGTGTTTGACGTGCGCTTTCTGCCCAATCCGTTTTATATTGATGAATTGAAACAAAAGACAGGGCTTGACCGGGAAGTGCAGGACTATGTCATGAGTTTTCCGGAGGCGCATGAGTTTGTGGACAGGCTGACGGATATGATCAATTTTCTGATCCCGCACTATATTAATGAAGGAAAATACCAGCTGGTCATCGCGATCGGGTGTACAGGCGGACAGCACAGGAGCGTGACGCTGGCGGGGGAGCTCTACAAGCGGCTGAAGGACAGGGGCGATTATGGGCTCACGCTCCGCCACAGGGATACAAAGTAAACCTGCATCATACACAGTATGCCGATTGGCGGGGCAGAATAAGAGGTGGGATATGTCTTTTTCAGGGGAAGTAAAAGAAGAGCTTGTAAAGCTCGAAAACGATGCCAGGCACTGCCAGATCGCGGAGCTCGCATCGATCCTGCTCTACTCCGGCGCGGTCAGGGCGGATGTGTCCGGCGCAGGGAGGATCGAGATCCCGTCGGACGCTCCTCTGGTGGCAGCCAGATGCCATATGCTCCTTGAGAGACTGCAGCTGACACAGGAGAGCGGGATCCAAAAGGACACGAATGTCATAAAAAAGACGCTGCAGACCATCAAATACAGAGAGGGCGACAGTATCGTGAACCCGCTCGTGATCAGGAGCCTGTGCTGCAAGCGTGCCTGTCTGCGGGGGGCTTTTCTGAGCACCGGTTCCATGAGCAATCCGGAGAAGGGGTATCACCTGGAGTTTGTGTGCGGTGACGCGCAGCAGGCGGGGCAGCTCGTGGATACACTGGCATATTATGAGATCTATGCCAAAGTCGTGACACGGAAAAAGTATCAGGTCGTGTATATCAAGGAGAGCGAGGAGATCGTGGAACTCCTGAATGTCATCGGCGCACACATATCCCTGATGAACCTTGAAAATCTGCGCATACTCAAAGATATGCGCAATTCGATCAACCGCAAGGTCAACTGTGAGGCGGCGAACATCACAAAGACAGTCAATGCGGCGGCGAAGCAGATCGACGATATCCAATATATCAGGGAACACTATGGTCTTGACAATCTGGCGGACAATCTGCGGCAGGCAGCGGAGCTGCGCCTGGAGTATCCCGACGCCACGCTGAAGGAGCTGGGAGGATATCTGACTCCCGCGGTGGGGAAATCGGGAGTGAACCACAGGCTGAGAAAGCTGAGCGAGCTTGCGGAGAAGCTGAGAGGAGAGTGAGGGATCCACATGAAAAAAGCACTGTTTATATTCAATCCACATTCTGGAAAGGCGCTGATCAGGAATCATCTGATGGAAATCGTGGACATACTGGTAAAGGATGGATACGAGCTGACGGTGTATTCCACACAGGGCAGGGGCGATGCGTGCCGTGCCGTGCGGGAGCGCAGGAAAAGCTATGAACTGATCGTGTGCAGCGGCGGGGACGGGACGCTCGACGAGATCGTGACAGGGATGATGCAGTCCGGCTTCAGGACGACGATCGGCTACATCCCGGCGGGGAGCACCAACGATTTTGCCAACAGTCTGAAGATTCCGTCCACCATGAAGAAAGCGGCGGAAGCGGTGGTGGGCGGTACTGTATTCTCCTGCGACGTGGGTCGGTTTAACGAGGATTTTTTTGTGTACATCGCGGCATTCGGTCTGTTTACCGAGGTCTCCTATGGAACACCTCAGGAGATGAAAAATATGTTGGGGCACCTGGCATATATTCTGGAGGGTGTCAGGCATCTGCAGAATATCAGATCCCATCACCTGAAGGTGACGAGTGTGTCGGAAAATGGCGAGACCGTGGTGATCGAGGACGATTTTATCTACGGGATGGTCACAAATTCCTATTCCGTGGGCGGGTTTAAGAGCATTGCGGGCAATGTTTTTAAAGGAAAGATCGCACTTGATGACGGTCTGTTTGAGGTGACGCTGATCAAGATGCCAAAAAATCCCATGGAGCTGAATTCGATCCTGGCAGCGCTTGCCATCCAGAACATTGACACTGCGTATATGTACAGTTTCAAGTCCGGCAGACTGGTCATCGAATCGGAGGATGACATCGCGTGGACGCTCGACGGAGAGTTCGGCGGGGTGCACAGGGTGGTCACGCTCACCAATGAGAGACAGGCGATGGATATCATGGTAAAGGAATAAAAGACGGCAAAATGCATAGATTATAAGTGATTATATGCGCGGGGCAGGTGAACCGCCCGTGAGAAAACTGACCAGGATCGTGGTCTTTATCGTGTGCCTGCCATTGGTCGGGAGCATCCTGATCAAGCCGGATAAACGCATGTGGAAACAGGAAGAAGAGGACACGAGTGTCATAGATTACAGTTTTAAGATTGCTGTCGCGGAGGATGTCGGTGTATTTTATTATAGACCGGAAAGCCTGACTGGTCTGATGATGTACCGAGTGATCCCGGCGGACGCCATATTCAGCGGCTCCGAGGATTATATCGTCAGGATGGACGAAGTGTGGGATCCTGAGCAGGAGTACCTCAAAGCGCTTTCCATCGTCTGCCGCAGCAATATCGTGTACGCGTGGGAGGCCGAACAGCATCCGGATGTCCTGGAGTTTGGCCGCATGCAGTTTGGCGAGGTCGGTTTTCACGATATCATACAGGCAGACGCCGCGAACAAGGTGCTGTCAGATGACAGCAGATCGATCAGATTAAATGAAATAGAGCGGGCGATAGACGCCACGCAGGGAGCTGTGCTTACGAGAGATGGGAAAGTGATCACAGCTCCTTTTTTTACCACCACTGCGTCCGACATGCTTGTCTCAGAGCCGGGAGGCGGCGTTGGTTTTTCACTGAATTATGCGTATGAGCTGGCAGTCGAGGGCATGAATTTTTATGAGATCCTGAAGTATTTTTACGATGATTTCAGAGTCACTATTTACGAGTAAATCCATGAATAAAAACCTCCTAACGAGTCAATGCTATGGTATAGGAACCGCAATGATTCCCGTGAAGGCGACAGACGATTTCGCGGGAAGACGGCCATATGATCTGCAGAGGAGCAGGTGCGTTGTGGCTTAAAGTTCCTTGGGCAAAAGGCAAAGGGCTTGCCGGAAATGGAGGGAAAGGATGAACAGACGAAATAACAAACGTCCTGCCTTGCAGAAGGAGAAGATCAGCATCATTGCTGCATCTGTATTTGTGTTGTCGGCACTTACTCTTGCAGGCGTATATATGTCAGCGCAGGACGACAAGAAAAAAGAAGAAAACCGCATAGATTTTGCAAAGCTGGAGCAGGAAAACATCACGGCGGAGGAAGGCGATACCGGTCTGCCGGACACCAGATTTGTGTCGGGAAAAGCAGAGTCGGATATCGAGGCGAACAGGAAGACACAGAGGGACAGCAGGTTTATCGATCCGGATATCTATGACCTGAGCGACAACAATGACATGGATGTCGATCCGTCATTTACAGAGGCAAATTCCGGGCAGGTAGAAAATACCCTGCAGGATAACACGACAGCGGCGGGCACAGACAAGGCAGCAGTGTTTATGGAAGGTCAGGAACAGGGGCAGGAACAGGAGATCATAGCGGAGACGCCGCTGAATTTCTCGGAGGAGGATTCGCTGGCACTGCCGATCATCGGTGATGTTCTGCTGGATTACAGCATGGACAAGGCCGTGTACCATTCCACGATGCAGCAGTACCGTTACAATCCGGCACTGGTTGTAGCGGCCAGCGAGGGACAGGATATCACCGCGGCGGCAGACGGCATCGTATCGGATGTATACTACGACTCGCAGACTGGAAACACGATCCGATTTGATCTCGGGAACGGATATATGCTTACCTATGGACAGCTCGAAGATATCACTTTGAATCCGGGGGATAAAGTTTCGGCGGGCGATATCGTCGGAAAGGTTGCAAAGCCGACGATCTACTTCACCGAGGAGGGAACGAATATTTATTATAAGCTTACGAAGGACGGAGAACCGGTCGATCCTTTGCGCAGACCAGCTGGCGAGGATCAATAAATGGGAAGGGCATGGTCTTACAGGAATGCTTTTATTGGAAAATGCGGCAATCCGCAGTATGAGTGACAAGATCTGCGAACGGTATCACACAGATATCTTTGAGGGAAGCATACTGATCCAGGATGGGAAGATCCTGGAGGTATCTCCCAGGATCGAGCTTCCTCAGTCTGCGGACTGCATGAAAATAGATGTGAACCATCATCTGGTAATGCCGGGTCTGATCGAGGCGCACTGTCATATGGGCATCACCGAGGAGAAGAAGGGGCAGGAGGGTGATGACTGCAATGAGACAGTTCATCCCGTCACCCCGATGCTCCGCGCGATCGATGCGATCAATACGATGGATGCAGCATTTGCTGATGCGGTGAGAGCGGGCATTACCTCCGCAAACATTGGTCCCGGCAGCGCAAACGTTGTCGGAGGCCAGTTTGCCGTTGTGAAGACGAGCGGGAGGCGGATCGACGATCTGATCTTAAGATTTCCATCTGCCATGAAAGTTGCCTTTGGTGAAAATCCCAAGGTAAATTATGCAGGGATGAATACGTCTCCCGTTACGCGCATGGCGATAGCCGGGATGCTCCGTGAGGAGCTGGTCAATGCGCGCCAATATCTGGAAAAGAGGGATCAGGACAATGCGGATCAGAATCTCCACTATGAGGCGTGGCGCCCCGTGTTTGAGAAAAAGATCCCGCTGAAGGCGCATGTGCACCGCGTGGACGACATTTTTACCGCGATCCGCATAGCGAAGGAGTTCGATCTGAACATGACGCTCGATCACTGCAGCGAGGGACACCTGATCGCGGAGGAGATCCTCGAATCCGGTTTTCCGGCGATCGTGGGGCCGGATCTGGCCACGCGCAACAAGATCGAAGTGCAGAATGCGGCGTTTAAGACAGCCGGTATTCTCGCCAGGGCGGGCGTGACAGTATCTGTGACGACGGATCATCCGGTGTCGCTGATCGAGTCGCTGCCGCTGTGTGTGGGTCTGAGCGTCAAGCATGGGTTGTCGATGGAGGATGGATTCCGGGCGATGACGATCAATGCCGCCAGGATCTGCGGCGTGTCGGACCGGATCGGCAGCATAGAGCCGGGTAAGGACGCTGACATCGCTGTCTTTGACGGAAATCCGATGGAGGTGTTTACCAATACGCTGATGACGATCATCGATGGGAAGATTGTCTACAGGAGGGAAGAGGCGGATCAAAGCCTTTGAACCGAACGTTTTGTATAAATTTGTATGTGCGCAGGAACAAAATATAGTGAAAATGATGAAAAGTAAAGAAAGTGTAAAAATTACTTTTCAATTTAACAGATGTGTAGTATAATCTATAAAAGTGTGGTGTGAAGCATCTGCACAAAATAATATCGCTTACATCGTATGCGAGTTCGACTCGCTATTCGCTCTCTCAATAACGCCCGCAAGTCTGCATGGATTTGCGGGTCTTTTGTGCACACGGGCACCCAGAGGAAGATTGTCAGCATGCGCTGACGGACGCCTGGCGCGCGAGCAGGGAAAGTCTTCCCTGCTCGATGCACACGGGCGTCCAGAGGAAAGGAATATAAATATGAACATCGGTATATTTGATTCGGGTATTGGCGGCATGACGATCCTGCACCAGGCGATGACGCTGATGCCGCGCGAGAATTTCATATTTTATGCGGACACGGACCATGTTCCGTACGGGACCAAGTCAAGGGAACAGGTCATAGCGTATGTGGATGAAGTGCTTCGCTTTATGATACGGCACAACTGCAAGGCGGTGGTGATCGCGTGCAATACGGCGACTGCGGTGGCGGCGGAGTCGATGCGCGCCAAATACAGGCTGCTTCCGATCATAGGGATCGAGCCGGCAGTGAAACCGGCGGTTGCCGAGAGCAGGGGGAGGCGTGTGCTTGTCGTCGCCACGCCGCTAGCGGTGCACGAGAAGCGGCTCAGGAATCTTGTGGAGCGCGTCGACGACGCGCACCTGGTGGATCTGCTGGAGCTGCCAGGGCTTGTGGAATTTGCGGAGCGCGGTGAGTTTGTGTCCGACAATGTCACGGCGTACCTTCAGGAGAGGTTTTCGGGGTATGCGCTTGACAGGTACGGGGAGCTGGTGCTGGGCTGCACGCATTTTAATTATTTCAAGGATACGTTCCGGGCGCTGATCCCCCCGCAGATACATATCATCGATGGCAGTCTCGGAACAGTGCGGCAGCTCATGCGGGTGCTGGATGCGAGGCATGAGCTGGCGGAAACTGCCGCAGGACAGGGTGTGGACTGGGAACAATGCAAAAACGATATATGTGTCAGATATTTCGAGTCGGGTCGCGAGATAACGGATGCGGCAAAGCTTGGCAGGATCGGACAGCTTCATGAGAGGCTGGAACGGATGCGGAAGATATAAAACGAGCGCACAGGCGCTCGTTTTATATTTCGGACAGATCGTTATTCCAGATTTAACCTTTTGGTCATCATATGCAGATTGATAAAGTACATGGCAACGGCCAGGACCGTGACTGCCAGAAGCGTCAGATTCAGAGTCGGGGACATGAGTCCAAAGAATGTGAGATCGCTGTCGTAGTTGGTGATGAGCATCTTGGTGTACATCGGCAGGGACGTGAAGTATCCAGCGATCTGCAGGATGAACTGCACGCCAAAGTAGGCGATGATGGCGCCGATGATGCGATGCTTGGTAAAGAGCTGTCCCAGGGACACACAGCCGAATATCGTCACGATATTCGCGATCATGGCAATGACGCTGTAGACTACCATATATACGATGAACAGGCCAAAGCTGATGCCGAACGATTCCTCAAAATCGCCGAATACATAGGAAAATTCCTGAGAAAGTTCCCGCATCATCTCCTCATATGTGTACCCTGGGGCAAACGAGAGAAAGTGATGCAGCCCCACCTGCACGATCAAAAACAGCGAGAGGGCTATGGATAAGACCATCAATATGTCAGCTGCAACGGCGGCGATCAGCTTGGCGTTCAACAGCTGTCCCGCGGTGACGGGCAGCGTGTGCGTCAGATAACCCTGATCCGTATAACATGTCTTGTAGAAGCGGATCACGACGATCAGCGAGGTTCCGATCGTGCAGCCTATGATCCCGAAATAATACAGGAAGATAGAGAGCATGAGCGCCATGACTGAGTACCACGCGAGCGATTCATCGTACATGGGATTGATGGTAAGGATGACGCCGCATGTCAGCAGGGTCGTCGACGCCAGTACAATGAGCAGGATCAGGAACGGGAACCGGAGTCCCCTCCATTCGTATTTTAAAAGTTTTCCTAACATGCGTACACCTCCCTGAAGTAAGTATCTACGGATTTACCCATCTGGCTCCTGATCGAGTCGACAGATGTATACAGCATAAGGGATCCGTTTTTCATAAAGATCACATCGTCGAGTACATTTTCTATGTCGGAGATCAGATGTGTTGACAGTATGATCGTCGAGTTCGGATTGTAGTTGGTGATGATGGTGCGCAGGATGTAGTCTCTTGCAGCGGGATCCACACCGGCGATCGGTTCATCGAGGATGTACAGGTCCGCCTGTCTGCTCATGACCAGGATCAGCTGTACTTTCTCCTTTGTGCCCTTTGAGAGCGTTTTCAGGCGCGCATCACTGCTGATCCCGAGTGCCCCGAGCATGGCGTAAGCCTTCTCCGGCGAGAAATCTTCATAAAAATCCGCGAAGTATGACACCATCTGTGAGACCTTCATGCTGTTGTCCAGATAGGTGCGCTCCGGCAGATAGGAGATGATCTTCTTGGTCGCAGGACATGGCTCCATACCGTTGATCAGCACGGTGCCGCTCGTCGGTGTGAGAAGGCCGTTGATCATCTTGATCAGTGTCGTCTTTCCGCATCCGTTCGGTCCTAACAGTCCGATGATCCTTCCCCTGGGGATGATCAGGTTCATATGGAAGACAGACATGTAGGTTCCCATGCCGGGATACCGTTTGCACAGGTCATTGAGCTGCAGGAGCGGGAGATTACTGTATACCGCGGCTGCGCCGGGGCTGCTTTGTATGTTCCCGTTTGGCGTGCAGACCTGATCGTTCGGTGCAGTACCGTTCTGCGCGCGGCTGCCCTGTTCATGATCCGGGGTATTTTGTGGATAAATGTTTTGCACAGAATGATCTTGTGGATAAGTGTCCTGTGCCGGTTTATCCGGGGTGTCTGGTTTCTGCAGGCTGACTGCATGATCTGGTGCATTATCCTGCGCCGTATCGGTCTGAGTCGCATTATTCTGTACCGTATCAGTCTGAGCTGCATTATTCTGAGCCGTATCAGCTTGAGCTGCATTATTCTGCGCCATATCAGTCTGAGCTGCATTAGCCTGAGCCGCACCATCCTGTGTATACACGGAGTAGTTTTGCGGGCTGTCACTCGGCATGCTGTCATTTGGTGTGTATGCCATACTGTTGTTTTCGTTCACATTTGTTCCCTCCCTCGATATTTCTGTTTATTTCAAAATTCCATTTCCTGACTGTCGGTTCCATTTTAGCCGACGATGCTTTGGATCAGATCCATGATCTCCTGATCGCTGTATCCGAGCTCGCGCATATTTGCGATAAAGCTGTTTACCTGCGTCAGTGCCAGCTGGTGCCTGGCGGACTCGATCTTTGTCCTGTCTTCTGTCACGACGCGCCCGCTGTTTCGCTGCGTCACGATCAGCCCGCTGTGCTCGAGCTCGGCGAAAGCCCGCTGCATCGTATTGGGATTGACATTTGCCTCGGCTGCCAGATCCCGGACGCTCGGCAGCCGGTTTCCGGCTTTATAGATGCCGCATACGATACGGACCAGTATTTTGTCATATAGCTGTGAGTAGATCGGCCGTTCGGAATTCATTTGCCATGCCATATACCTGCCTCCTTTTGTGTTAAATTATTAATACACTAATACAATAATACATTTGGGATGAAATGTCAATAACATAAAATAAAAAATATGAATCTGGGGCTTTTAATGACCGGAGTTTCATGTTACAATGAGCCTTATGGATAAATTGAGACAACTGTTAATGAATTATATAGGGAATAAGGAAGTGATCCTGAGCGCGACGGCGAGCAATCCCCGTATACATGCTGAGGAAAGGATACAGAAGCTTCGCGTGCGGCCTGTGCGCATCAGGGAGGAGCTGTTCTATCAGGAAGAACGCTATATAGGCACGAGAGTGTACCATCAAAATCTCTGTCCCGAGGCGCTGCCGGACCTGCTCGTGGGTGTGATGACAGCGGATCTCAGACAGCTCGAACTGGAGACTGAGCGCTCCAGGGTGACAGTGCTCGTGAGCAAAAAGGGAAAGGTGACAGTCAGGGAGAAGGCGAAGGATCCGGCGGACAAAACTGCATCGAAGAAGTGTGGGACAGATTTTTCGCACGACAAACACAAGCAGTACATTCTACCGCAGGATGAGCCGGTGCCGTTCCTTGTGGAACTCGGCGTGCAGACACCGGATGGAAAGGTTGTGAAGGCAAGGTATGACAAGTTCAGGCAGATCAACAGATATCTTGAATTTGTGCGCGACATTCTTCCCTATCTTCCAGGGGAGGAGGGGCGGCCGCTGAAGATCATCGATTTTGGCTGCGGCAAGTCTTACCTGACGTTTGCGCTTTATTATTATCTGAAGATCATGAATCATTATGACATATGTGTCATAGGCCTTGACCTGAAAAAGGACGTCATGGAAAACTGTCAGGCACTTGCGGATAAATTTGGATACGACGGGTTAAAATTTCAGGTAGGGGATATCGGCTCGTATCAGGGCGGCACGGAGGATGTGGATATGGTGGTGACGCTGCACGCCTGCGACACCGCGACGGACCATGCGCTTGCCAAGGCGGTGCAGTGGAACGCGCGCGTGATCCTGTCGGTTCCGTGCTGCCAGCATGAGCTGAACAGGCAGATCTCGTGCGACGCGCTGGCTCCGGTGTTAAAATACGGCCTGATCAGGGAACGCATGGCAGCCCTGATCACGGACGCTGTCCGGGCGGACCTGCTTGAGGAATACGGATATGACACACAGATCCTTGAATTTATTGACATGGAACACACGCCCAAGAACATACTGATACGGGCTGTGAAGAAAAATCATATGAAATACCGCACAGGGACAGGAGGGCAGGAGGCGCTCCTGCAGATGGAAGCGTTTTTGCAGATCCGTCCCACACTTCAGGAATTGTTGAAAGAGGTTGAGTTATTTCGATGAAGAAGATTATAAGCAAGCTGGCCGGCTGCATAGTAGTTTTTGTGCTCACGCTGTTCATAACAAGCGGTATTCTCAACAAGGGGAATGAGGAGCTGACCACCAGCATGGAACCGGCGTCCCTTCCGCTGGTGCATATTACGACAGACGGCATCGCATACAATTATCTGCACGGGCTGAGACAGGAGATGGACGGAAGCTTTATCCGGGATACGATCACGCCGCTTGGGGAGGGGCGCAGGCTCAGTTTTGTGGTGGATACGTATGGGAATACAGTCAGCGAGATCTCCTTTGAGGTCAGGAGCATCGACGGGACGCGGCTGGTCGAGCGGACGAAGGTCAGCGATTACGATGACAGGGGTGACAGCATACAGGCGAGTATCACGATAAAGGATCTGATCGAGACCGGTGTTGAGTACAACTGGATCCTGCTGCTCAGGATCGGGAATGAGACTGTGCGGTACTATACGCGCATCATTGACGGAGAGGGATATCACACTTCTGAAAAACTTGATTTTGTCAGGGATTTTCATGATAAAACGTTCGACAGGGAGCGGGCGAAAGATCTGGTGACGTATATGGAGTCGAACGCGCGGGGGGATAACACGACGCTCAGCCATGTGGATATCCACTGCAGCCTGAAGCAGGTCACGTGGGCAGAGCTGAATGTCAGCCAGATATCCGAGCCGCACATTGTCATCAGCGAGATCGACCCGCAGACGGCTTCGATCCGCATGAATTACAGGGTGCAGACCCTGGAAGGAAAAAAGAGGGATCTGTACAATGTGGTTGAGTTTTTCAGGATACGCTACACGCCCGACAGAACGTATCTGCTCGACTACGAGCGCAGCATGAACCAGCTGTTTGACCCCGATGCGGACGTGTATGGCAGCAACCGGGTCATGCTCGGCATCAGGAACCACGAGGTGCAGATGATGGAGAGCGACGGGGGATCGAATCTTGCGTTTGTCAATGAGAACCAGCTTTTCTGCTACCATGCGGCGGACAAAAAGATGGCGTATCTGTTCAGCTTTTACGACGGGGAGGATCCCAGGAGCAATTACGACAATCACGATATCAAGATATTGAACGTGGACGAGACAGAAAATGTGCGGTTTATGATCTACGGATATATGAACCGGGGGAAGCATGAGGGAAAGATCGGCGTGCAGGTGTGTGAGTACAATGGCATGCTCAATACGGTCGAGGAGCTGATCTTCATACCGTATGACAAATCCTTCTCAACGCTGAAAACAGACATGGATCAGCTGTCCTTTATCGACAAAAACGGTGTTTTCTATATTTATCTGGACGGTTCGATCCTCGCGGTCGATCTGATGGACCGGACATGCGAGGAGATCGCGGAGAACCTGCAGCAGGGATGTTTTCAGGTGTCAGACACCAACAGGATGCTCGTGTGGCAGAACTCCGCCGACGCGTATGACTGCACAAAGCTGATACTGATGGATCTCAACACAGGGGAGACACAGGAGATCGAGGCGTCGGGCAACGGCAGGATCCTGCCGCTCGGATTCATACAGGAAGACCTGATCTATGGAGTGGCGGAGTATGAGGACATCAGGATGGATTATTCGGGCTCTGTGACGTTTCCGATGAACAGCGTATATATTCAGGATGAAAACGGAAACCTGTTAAAGACATACAGCCGGGAAGGCGTCTATGTGACAGACGCGTCGGTCGAGGAGAACCTGGTCACGCTCACGCGGGTGGTCCGACAGGAGGACGGCAGTTACAGCAGCACCACGGACGACCAGATCGTCAACAATCTGATGGAGGAGAGCGGGTACAATTCATCGGAAGTCGTCGTGACACAGACGTATGAAGAGATCGTACAGCTGGTGCTCAAAAATGCCCTGGAGACCAAAAAGCCTAAGAATACCAAACCGCTTCAGATCCTGTTTGAGGGCTCCAGGGAACTTGCGATCGAGATCGAAAATCCGGTGAGCAGGTACTATGTATATGGGCGCTATGGGATCGACGGCACTTTCACGCACGAGGCGGAGGCGATCAATCTCGCCTGCAGCATCAGCGGGACGGTGGTCAACCAGAACGGTGACTATATATGGAAGCGGACGACGAAGAGCACCAGAAACCAGATCATGGCGATCACCGGAAAACAGCAGGGCGAAGGAAATTCGCAGCTCGCAGTCTGTCTTGAGACGATACTCGAATACTGCGGGAGCATCAAAAATGTGCAGCCGATGCTTGACAGCGGCAGAACGGTGCGGCAGATCCTGGAGGAGAACATCAACGATGCGACAGTGCTTGACCTCAGGGGCGTGAGCCTTGACGCGGTACTGTACTATGTCAATCAGGACATTCCGGTCCTTGCGCTGCTCGAGAATGACAGTGCGATGCTTGTGATCGGCTTCAATGAGATGAACATCGTCGTGATGGATCCACAGACAGGTACTGTATACAAAGTGGGGATGAATGATGCCACAAATCTGTTCCGGCAGAACGGGAATATGTTTGTGACATATCTGAGAAAAAAATAGAGGGAGACAAGTATGAACAACAAGAAAAAACGGAGATTTGGTTTTGTGCTGGCACTGATCCTGGCGGCGGTGCTGCAGATCGGCAGCAGCAGTATGGAGGCAGTGCATGCAGCCGGCATCACGGTGACGGTGAACAATTGTGTGATAGCGGGGCAGAATGTGAATGTGACAGCCACGAGCACGGCCTTGCCGGCAGCGGCAGACGGAATGTATTACCTGTTTGAGCTGAAGCCGTATGAGCTGGCTGTAGGTTCGAGAAAAGACTACTGCGCGGCGGCTCCGGTGTCGGCGGCGGCAGCGTTTACGGTTCCGCTCGATCTGAACAGCGCCGCGTCAAAGCTGTATTCGCGGTTTGTGGTGACCGTATTGCAGAATGGAAAATATGTTTCGGTCAGCAATGAGATGTATATCACCAATCCGGAAGCAGTGGCGCCCAAGTCGACGAACTATCCTGTGAGGAGCAGGAAGGGACTGACGGCGGACTGGCGGTTCAGCGAGGAGCTCGCTGCCCTCGGGGCGGGGTTTGCCTCGTACGAGCTGGATGTGAGCAGATTTTTTACAGGCGGAGGAATCAACTACACATACAACGGAAAGACGTACAGCTTTAATGCGGGGGTAGTCCGCGAGTATGACATCATATGCACAAGGCTTGCAGGCGCGGGCTGCAATGTGATCATGGTCATCAAGAACTCATACAACCGGGCGACAGCGGATATGGTCGCTCCTTCGGGGCGTGTGGCCGGAAAGAACTGTTATGCCTTCAATGTGGACGAGCAGATCCCGACAGAGAAGCTAGAGGCGCTGATGTCCTTCCTGGCGGAGCGCTATTCCGGTTCAATGGGAACGATACATACGTGGGTGATCGGGAACGAGGTCAACTCAAGCAATCCGTGGCACTACATGGGAAACGTGTCGGCGGATGTGCTCGCGGCACATTACGCGAAGGAATTCCGCGTGTGCTACAACGCGATCAAAAGCCAGAACAGCGGGGCGAGGGTGTTTGCCAGCATCGACCAGCGCTGGAATTTTGAGGATGGCACGCGGGGACAGTTTGCGGCGAAGAAGATCCTCGATCTGTTTGCGGCGCACATCAATGTCGGCGGCAATATTGACTGGGGGCTTTCCTTCCATCCCTATCCGACGCCGATCTACAACTGCAGCTTCTGGAGTCTGCCGGCAGATTATGCGCGGATGAACCTGATCGATCACACGGACAACTCCAAATTTGTCAATCCTACCAATACGGATGTCGTCACAAACCACATGATACAGCCGACGATGCTCGCGCCAAACGGCGGCGTCCGGCATATCCTGATCACGGAGATGGGCTTCACCTCGCAGAGCGCGCGGATCCCGACCAACGAGCTGAACCAGGCGGCGGCGATGGTCTACGCCTACAAGCTGACTTCGTCCAACCCGTTCATCGAGGGCATCGTCTTCCACAGACAGGTGGATCACGCGTCGGAGATCAGGAGCGACGGCATGGCGCTCGGCATCCGCACAGAGAACAGCATCAAGTACGCGTACGGTGTGTTTGCCAATATGGACAAGGGAAACAGTCCGCAGTACACGGATTTTGCCCTGCCGATCCTCGGCATCACGAGCTGGGCGGAGGTCGGACTGCAGTGATCCTGATAAAAGTACGCTTGTAAAAAGACAGGGAAAATGCTATACTTTTAAGTAACTATCAACCATGTTTCAATTTATTTCTTATCGAGGAGGTATGTAATGAAGAAAAAATTGACTCTCTGGGCAGCGCTCTGCATGGTATTCGTGTGCTTTATGTCTATGACTGCGGCTGCTGCAGGAACAGCAACCATCAGTCAGTGTATCATCAGCGGCGGGAACCAGATCACGGTAGTCGCGGCGGCAAACGGTGTGCCGAGCGAGGACGGGAACCTTTATCTGTTCGAGATGAAGCCCTATCAGAACGCGATCACAGGAAGATCTGATTTCTGCGCGGTGGCGCCGAATGCCCCCACAGTGACTTTTGTGACTTCACTGGATCAGGGTACTGCCAATTCCAAGCTTTACTCCAAATTTGTCGTGGCAGCGGTACAGGGCGGTGCATTCGTGCCGGTAAGCCAGCAATTTTACATCACAAACCCTGAGGCGCTCGCCACACATAACGCGGTCAATCCGGTTCCGACATCCATCAAGGGCCTCACAGCCGACAATGTTGCGATGATTGCTATGGCGGATCTGGGCGTTCAGCATGCAAGCTACGAGCTGGCGATCGACAGATTCTTCACTCCGGGTCCTGGCATCCCGTACAACTATAATGGAAAGACATACAGCTTCAACCAGGGGATCGTCGGGGAGTATGACATGATCATGAACATCTTTGCCTCACAGAAGGTAGAGGTAACCATGAACATCGTCAACTACTACAATCCGGCGACGGCTCTCACGGTGAAACCGACAGGGCGTGTCGGCGGCTACAGGCATTACGCGTTTAACACGGACGAGCAGCAGGGCGCGGAGGCGATCGAGGCGCTGATGTCCTTCCTCGCAGTGCGCTACAGCAATCCGGCAACCGGTCTGATCACAAACTGGATCATCGGAAATGAGGTCAACAACAACAATCCGTGGTATTTCGCAGGAAATTACAATGCATCAAATTTTGCGCTCGAGTATGAGAAAGCGTTCCGCATGTGCTACAATGCGATCAAGAGCGAGAACGCAAACGCGAGGGTGCTCACCTGTATCGACCAGAGATGGAACTGGGAAGACGGTACGGCGAACCAGTATGGCGCGAAGAAGTTCATCGACGCCTTCAACACGGATATCGTTTCCCATGGAAATATTGACTGGGGTGTAGCGTGGCATCCGCATCCGGTACCGCTGACAGCGGCAAGATTCTGGAATATGCCGGCAAACTACAAGAGACTGAACCTGATCAGCCAGAATGCGAACACGAAGATGATCAATCCCCAGAACATGGATGTGTTTACCACATACATGAGCCAGCCCGCATTCCTTGCACCCAACGGCCAGGTGAGATACATCATCATCTCGGAGATCCTGTTCAACTCCATGACTTCTGACGAGGCGACACAGGCGGCATCGTTTGCGTACGCGTACAAGCTCGCGGAGAGAAATCCTCTGATCAAGGGCTTTATCGTACACCGGGCAGTGGACAATCTGTATGAGCTGAATGCAGACAAGATCGCCTGCGGACTGTTCAACTGTGATGCAAACGGTCTGGCGACCACACCCAAGATGATCTACGATGTCTACAAATACATCGACACACCGCAGTCGGCAGCTTACACGCAGCAATTGCTTCCAGTGATCGGCGCGTCCAGCTGGCAGGCTCTTGGCGTCAATCCATAAGTGACAGAAAACCGGAATCCTCGGATTCCGGTTTTTTATGCGCAGACCCATATACAAATTGACAAATATTTGGTGACGATTTATAATAAAAACATATATCGATAACAGGGAAGTTGGGAGCAGCCGCGGAGGGATCCGGTGCTGTTTTGTATGGAGGATGAGGCTCATGGGGGAGTATAAGGATCAATTTAGGAGGAAACTGATATGCGTATAGTGGAGAAGATACTGTACGGATTTGGTGGCTTATTGGCGCTTATACTTCTTTTTATTGCGATCTGCCACTACAATCCGGGACTGGCGGCAAAAATAGGAGCCGGCCAGAAAAAGGGCACAGTGGAAGCAGATGTTGAAGATCATGTCAACGATGTGCTCATGGTCAACACGACGGTGACCCTCGGGGAGCTTCCGGCAGCGGAAAATACCCGGGTGTCCGCAGAGAGCGCACTGACAGGGGATACCGCGCCGGCAGGGAATACACGGTTCGCGGACGGTGCGGATACGGATAGGGACGCCGGCGGCAGACTGAGCATTCCGACAAAAGTCGCGGGTTTGACCGGCTATATCCCGGTCAGGGCAACCGGCACGGAGATCTCCCAGACCAGGGCGGATGAGATCGCCAAAGAGCTCAGCAAGGGCGAGACGGGAGAAAGCCTCACTTTTGACAGTGAGATCTATCCGTATTACAGTATCATCAATGAGACGCAGAGAGCGGTTTACAGGCAGATCTATGCCAACGCCAACGCACAGAACAAGCACTTTGCGCCGGTGGAGGACATCACGGCGAACGATCTGAAGAACGCTTTTACATCCGTGGTAAATGACCATCCGGAGTTATTCTGGGTCGACACGGCGTACAAGTATCAGCATACGCCCAAAGGCAGTGTTGCCGACATCACGCTCGTGTTCAATGTGACAGCCAACGATCTGGATACGTCGAGATCCGAGTTTGAGGCGGCTGCAAAGCAGATCCGGGATGAGACGTACAAAAACTACACAGATTACGATAAGGAAAGGATCGTACACGATGCGCTGATCAGCAGGGTGAAGTACGATGCCAATGCGCCGATGAACCAGAGCGCTTACAGCGCACTGGTGTACGGAAGAACAGTATGCGCCGGTTATGCGAGGGCGTTCCAGTATGTGCTGCAGCAGCTGGATATCCCGTGTTATTATGTGACCGGGTATGCCGGGGAAAATCATGCGTGGAATATCGTGAAGCTCAGCGACGGATACTACAATGTGGACAGTACATGGGACGACACCAACCCGAATACCTACGATTATTTTAACTGTTCGGACGCCGACTATGCATCGGATCACGTGAGGCGGGATCTGTCCATTTATCTGCCGGCGTGCAATGGCAACCGTTACAGTGGATTGGAAGTAAATCCGTCCGTGACGCCGCCGACAACGCCGTCAAAGCCGCAGGAGCCGACGACCAGGCCGACTGCGCCAACAACCACGACACCGTCCGGCAATACGACCGCGACAGACCATACGACTGCGACAAATACAGAGTCGATCACGGTGATCACAGTCCGCGGCGGCGGGGATGCGGATTATATTGATAATATCGGCGACTATTTCAACGAATGTTTTGGTGCGATGATCGATAAGGATGACGAGGTTATAACGTTCGACTTGATCGTTACGGACAAGAAGCTCTGGGATAATATATACAAGGCGTACGACAGGGGAGACTGCCAGGAGGGATATATTGACCGCTATCTCGTGGAAAAACACAAGAACGCGTGCAGCATGCGCGTGGAAGCCGTGCCGAGAACGGATGGAAGCTATCTGTTGAGGCATCGGGCAGTGATCAGCTAAGAGAGGAAGATAACAGGCGCACGTGTGCATTATAAAAGGGAATAAACCTGCAGGTTTATTCCCTTTCGCATATCATATTTAATTGTAGTTCTTGATGACCGGCTGGAACATATCCTTGGTCACGCCGCACAGAGGGCAGCACCAGTCGTCCGGCAGATCCTCAAATGCTGTACCGGGAGCGATTCCGTGCTCCGGATCACCCTTTTCCGGGTCATAGGTATATCCACAGGGGTTACAAAAATACTTCTGCATAATCTTTTGCTCCTTTTTTTGATTTTATCTTTTTCGTTTCTGATGGTTCAGGCTGTCTGTTCTTAGCCGAAATATCTCTTGAGAAGTCCCTCAAATGCCTTGCCATGTCTTGCCTCGTCACGTGCCATCTCATGAACCGTATCATGGATCGCATCCAGATTTGCAGCCTTGGCGCGCTTCGCGAGGTCAAACTTGCCAGCGGTAGCGCCGTTCTCTGCCTCCACGCGCATCTCAAGATTCTTCTTGGTGGAATCTGTCACCACTTCGCCTAAGAGTTCAGCAAACTTCGCAGCATGCTCTGCCTCTTCCCATGCAGCCTTCTCCCAGTAAAGGCCGATCTCAGGATATCCCTCTCTGTGTGCGACCCTTGCCATAGCGAGATACATACCAACCTCTGTGCACTCGCCATTGAAGTTTGCTCTCAGGTCCGCCATGATATCCTCGCTGACACCCTTTGCAACGCCTACGACATGCTCTGCAGCCCAGGACATCGCACCCTCCTGCGCCTTGAACTTCTCAGCGGGTGCATTACACTGCGGACATCTCTCCGGTGCACTGTCTCCCTCGTAAACATAACCACATACAGTACATACAAATTTCATTTTTTATTTCCTCCTTTTATTATTATGAAAAGCAGATCGTTTGTATCATTTTCTGCTTTCCACATGGTCAGTTTGGTTTTCTGCGGATGTGCGGGCGCGGATCCCGGTCAGGTTTCCCGGTCCAGGCAGTCCTTGCAGACGCCGCAGAAATAAAGCCTGTGCTCCTGGATCAGCCCGTCAAAGTTCCTGGCGGCTTCCGCATCGATCGCTGAAAAGACCCTGTGATCTACCGGCAGGTCGATGACAGCGCTGCAGCAGCTGCATACAAAGTGGTAATGCGGGCTGGTATTGTAGTCAAAATGGTCAATACCGACCCCGCCGAAGCTGTGCTTTGCGATCATGCCGGCTTCCGCCAGCTGATTCAGATTGCGGTATACGGTGCCGAGACTGATATTTGGAAACTCCTCCTTCACATTGGAATAGACAAGCTCTGCCGTCGGATGGTCCCGCCGGGATCGCAGGAAGGAGAGGATCGCCGCTCTCTGGCGGCTGTATTTCATAGTCATAGATACCCCTGCCTTTCTGTTGGAACACATTGATATCATTTCCAGAATATGGCAATAAATCAGTAATGATTATTATTATTATTATAATTTGGCGGATTCGATTTGTCAACACCAAATGATCTGCTTGTTAAAAAAAAATTAAGAAATCCGCAAACCACTATATTTTCAAAAATGATATGCTATACTAAACATAGAATTACACAGAAGCGGTTTTTTTATGCACACGGGCACCCAAAGGAAATATG
>VSNO01000169.1 GCA_009774375.1 Lachnospiraceae bacterium | reverse complement strand
ATCCACCATCTGCTGGTAAAAGCCTCTCAGATACGCATTCTCGAGCGGCACATCGTACTCGTCGATCAGAATGATCGTCTTTTTGCCATAGTATTTTTCCAGACATTTCGATAAAAACTGCAGGGAGGCGCAATACTCATCCAGAGATGCCCTTTCCCCCATGATCCGTTCATATTTTTCCCTGTCATCATCAGGCAGACGGTCCAGCACATAACTGTGCCTATCATACTCCATCGCGATCTGCCACCCGATCTGCGTGCAGGCACTCTCAAAAGTCGGACGTTTTCCCGCCTTCAGCGTCATGTTGATCACCGGGTATTTCCCCATATGCGACAGGTACGCCTCCCCTGCATGCATGATCTCCAGTCCCTCAAACAGCCCTGTATTGTCGATGATCTCTCCATCCGGATCCCTCATGTCCTCAAAGAAATACTGCAGCATGCTCATGTTCAGCGTCTTTCCAAAGCGCCTCGGTCTGGTAAAAAGATTCACATCACCCTTGAGATCCAGCAGATCCCTCATGAGATTTGTCTTGTCAATAAAATAGTATCCCCGCGCCACAAGCTTCTCAAAATCATCAACACCGACTGGCAGCGGTTTTCTGTCATATCCCATATCCTTCCCTCCTGATCCGATATCTCTATACTAATAAATCCCATCCGCATCCTTAGGCAGGTCTCTCACGTGCTCCAGATAAGACCTCGCCGCCCGAGCCTCCGCATCATTGTATGTGTATCCCAGTTCGCGCGCCACATACTCTGACGTGCGTTCAAAAAGACCGCACATCCGCAAAACCGCCGCCCACGCCCCCTCTATGTCTCCGCCAAAATAAGTGTCCAGATACTCCTGATATTCCCCCGCATCAAGCCACCTGTACAGATATTTTGCCGACTTTCCGACACTGACCTGAAAATCCGTCCTGATTCCCGTCTTCCACGCGAGCATCTTTTCGAGCTGCTTACGGACAATAAAATTCGTCATGTCCTGCACATAGGGCATCTCCCCGCGCCAGAGCCCCTTCGCTATATTATTGCTGCACCACCAGAATTCATTCGTGCATGCCTGAAACTGTGCCTCGGTCGGTCTTTTCACATGATGATCCGCGTCGGTCGCCGCCGGTATATCGGGCAGGATATGTTCCTTGTCCAGCAGGATCTTACATAATCTGTCGTCATGAATATGCTCTTTTGCATGTTCCGCCGTCTCCACATGAAGGTCGATCCTGTTTCCGTCGTCAAACTGCATCAGCCAGCCGTAAATATTCTCCCTGTCTCCCGGCTCATCGGGACTCTCATCGGGATACTGCATATATAAAATATTTCCAAATCTGCGGACCCACTCCCGATCCTCAATAAAAGAGCCTGTCTCCCGCACCACATACACAATATCGTAATCCTGAAAAATATCCGCCGGCACATTGACATTCGTCCTTGAACCATTCATGTACACTGCCAGGATCCTGTCATCCGCCTCTGCCGCATCCATCAATAATCTGTACATCTCCGCCTCGCCGCGCATCCGTCCCCTCCATCCGTTATTTCCAACCAGTTCCTTCCTTTAGTATACTGTCATTTCCCGGTTTCAGCAACCTTTTGATGAACACTTTTCCATTTCCATCATATTTTAAAGATAAGTCGATCGAAAACAAGGAGGTGCGATATGCCTCCAAGAACTATGGCAAAATATGATATCGCGATCTTAGGCGGCGACAGGCGGACAGCATGTATGGCACCTGTTCTTGCCGAAAAAGGATACCGTGTCGTATGCTTTCGCACTGTCAGTATCCCCTGTGGTTCATCCATAAAATCAAAGCTGGCCTTCACCGATTCCCTGCGCGAAGCCCTCGACTCCGCGCCTGTGATCATCGGCGGCATACCGTTCACAAGATCCGGCTCGCTCTACTGCGAGGAAAACACCTCCGACGCCGCGGTCAGCATCTCAGAGCTGCAGCGGGGCATCCGCAAGCACCAGAAAATATTTGCCGGCGTCATACCGGAGGATTTCCGCAAGACCTGTGAGGAGCGGGAGATCAGCTGTCACGACTTCATGCTCGATGAACCCATGACACTGTACAACGCAGTCTCCACCGCGGAGGGCGCGATCCTCGAGGCGCTGCTGCACAAGGACACAAACCTCCACATGAGCAATACCCTCGTGCTGGGCTACGGCAGATGCGGCAAGATCCTCGCCGACCGCCTGAAAGGACTCCACGCGTGCGTCACTGTGTGCTCCAACGACGCATGCGAGCTCGCACTAGCCTGTGCCCTCGGATTCGAGACACTGCACCTGTCAAAGCTGTGGAACAATATCTGCTGTTACGAGTACATATTCAACACGATCCCCGCCCGCGTCCTCAACCGCAGATGTCTCGAAAAAGTATCACCCAGCGCCCTCATCATCGACATCGCCTCCAACAAGACAGGCGCCGACTATGAGGCCGCCCAGAAATTAAACATTCACATCCGCTTCTGCCCGGGACTTCCCGGAAAATACGCCGGAGAAAGCTGTGCAAAGTATTTAACGGACTACGTCATCAACAGACTATAGGAGGCATGATCCACATGGACATCAAAGGAAAAAAAATTGGCATCGCACTGACCGGCTCCTTCTGCACCTTCGAAAAAACCTTTGCAGAACTGCAAAAGCTATCCGACGCCGGCGCTGACATCTACCCGATCCTGTCAGACGCGTCCCAGACGATCGAGAGCCGTTTCGGAAAACCCGACACTTATATCACCAGAATAAAAGAGATCACAGGAAAAGAACCGATCCTGTCCATACCTGGGGCAGAGCCGATCGGACCCAAGGCGTATCTCGATGCGCTGGCGATCCTCCCCTGCACCGGAAACACCGCCGCAAAGCTCGCAAACGGCATCACCGACACGCCGGTGCTCATGGCGGCAAAAGCCCACATGCGCAACAACAAGCCGCTCGTGATTGCCATCTCGACCAACGACGGACTCGGCATGAACCTGAAAAATATCGGCCTGCTGTGCAACAGCAAGAACATCTACTTCGTCCCGTTCGGACAGGATAACTACCAGACAAAGCCAAATTCCCTGGTCGCGCACGTCGACCTGCTGATCCCGACACTGGAAATGGCACTGGAACACAGACAGTACCAGCCGATCCTCAAGGATTACATTTGATCAAATCGATATTATCGGAAAGGATATAAGAAATGTGTGGAATCGCAGGCTTTACAAGCTTTCATGTAAACTACAGAGAAGAATCCGCAAGATGGTTCTTTGTCCTGCAGAAGATGAATACCCGCCAGCACCACCGCGGACCTGATGAAAACGGAGTCTACCTGTCAAGAAACTGCGGACTCTCCCACACCCGGCTGTCCATCCTGGATCTCGAGTGCGGGAAACAGCCCATGACAAGACAGCTCGGAAACCACCGCGCCGTCATCTGCTACAACGGTGAGATCTACAACATGCCTGCCCTCCGGCACGAGCTGGAAAAAGAAGGGATCGTCTTCGAAACGACCTGCGACACGGAAGTAATCCTCATGGGATATCTCCTCCACGGCACTTCCTACATAACACGGCTGAACGGCATCTTTTCCTTTGCGATCTACGATGAAACTCTGCAAAGACTATATCTGTTCCGCGACAGACTCGGGGTAAAGCCATTGTTCTATACCCTCTTTCGCAACACCCTCATCTTTTCCTCCGAGCTGAAGGGGATCCTGTGCTTTCCGGACTTTAAGGCGCAGGCCGACCGCGACGGGCTCTGTGAGATCTTCGGTCTTGGCCCTGCAAAGACCTACGGAAAGGGTGTTTTTAAAAACATAGATGAGCTGCTTCCGGGACATTATCTCGAATATTACGCCTCCGATTTTTCCGGGCACCTTTCCACAAAGTGCTATTGGAAACTGGAGAGTTATCCACATAAAGACGACTGGCAGCGCACAGTCGAGAAAACCCGGTATCTGGTCACAGACGCCATCAGGATGCAGATGCTCTCTGATGTGCCCGTCTGTACCTTCCTGTCGGGCGGTGTGGACAGCAGTCTTGTCACAGCGGTATGCAGCAGCGAGCTTCAAAAGCAGGGTAAGAGGCTCGACACATACTCCTTTGACTTCAAGGACAACGACAAGAATTTCAGGGCAAATGCCTTCCAGCCCTCCCAGGACAGACCGTGGGTGGATCTGATGATCGCCCACTGCCGCACAAACCATCAGTACCTTGAATGTGCCAACACGGATCTGTATCAATACCTGTTCGAGGCGGTCGATGCCAGGGATCTGCCATGCATGGCGGACGTGGAGGCATCGATGCTCTACTTCTGCAAGCGAGTCACCGCAAACCACAAGGTGACGCTCACAGGGGAGTGTGCCGACGAGATCTTTGGCGGTTATCCGTGGTTCCACAAGAAGGAATGCTTCGACGCCGACTGCTTCCCGTGGTCCATGGACTTCTCCCCGCGTACCATGCTCCTGAAAGACAGCGTGCTGTCCGTCCTTCCGCTGAAGGAATACGCGCACGCCGCATATGCCAAAACAATATCCGAGGTTCCTGTACTTGAAGGTGAAAACAGCGAAGAAAAACGCAGACGGGAAATATCGTATCTGAATATCAGATGGTTTATGCAGACACTGCTCGACCGCATGGACCGCACGAGCATGCACGCAGGACTCGAGGCGCGCGTGCCGTTCGCCGACCATCGCATCGTGGAATATCTGTGGAATGTGCCATGGGCCATGAAATGCAAGGACGGCGTGGTCAAAGGACTCCTTCGCGCAGCCGCGGACGGACTGCTCCCCGGCGAGGTGCTGTACCGCCGCAAGAGTCCCTACCCCAAGACCTACGATCCCGCCTACGAAAACCTGCTGCGCACCGCGATCGTGGAGACACTTTCCGACACGCGCGCGCCGCTCCGGGAGCTGATCGACCTCACCAAAGTGCTCGACTACATCAGCCAGCCCTCCGACTACGGCAGACCGTTCTACGGACAGCTCATGGCAGGTCCGCAGCTGCTCGCCTATCTGCTGCAGGTCAACTACTGGCTCGAAAAATACAAGGTGGAACTGCTAATTTAGCGAATAAAAACAATTTCACGGGCGTCCATCAGCGAACCGATTTATCGGTTTGTTGATGGACGCCCGTGTACATAAAAAGACCGCCTGACAGATCCAAGCGGTCTTCTCTGTATATTTTGTTGTTTCTTCCAAATGCTGTATTTATTGTATGTAATCTTACTGCAGAAGTGAGAGTACACCCTGGTTTGCCTGATTTGCCTGTGCGAGGATGGACTGGCCTGCCTGCATGAGCACCTGGTTGTTGGAGAATTTCACCATCTCCTCCGCCATATCTGTGTCGCGGATCGCAGACTCTGCCGCCGTAGTGTTCTCTACGACATTGTCCAGGTTCGCGATCGTGTGCTCTAAGCGGTTCTGCACCGCACCGAGGATGGAGCGCTGTGTCGATACGATCTTCAATGCCTCACCGACAACATCGATCGCCTCTCTCGCGTTGTCGCCAGTCGGATCTACGATACCGATGGAAGTGCTCTTTAACCTGTTGACACCAAGGCCTGCAGCTGTCATCGTGTCGATCGTCGCAGAGATCCTGTTTGTGAGGTCAGAGTCTGAACCTGCATGAACGCTGAATGTCAACGGAGCTGTCACTTTCTCACTGAGGCCGCTGATATAGCTTCCAAAGTAATGCATCGCCGTCTTCTCCCCTGAGATCGCCATCTCAGCAGTAGCATCCTTATTCGCGAACAGTCCGCCCGTGTAATCTCCGTTCTCATTGAAGTATTTGTACAATCCCATACCATACACTTCGTTGCCGTCCTTATCATAGAGCCTGTTCTCGGCTACGGAACCGACAAGATCCTTGTTTGTGACTTCGATCGCATTCGCAGGTGCTCCCAAAGTATCTGCCGGTACAACACCAGCAGATTCTGGATTCGCATTGTAAACAAGTCTGTACCGATCCGCCATCATATAGGTATCCGGCTGTCCGGTAGTGCTGATCTTCTCAACATACTCTGACAGATCCTGCTCCTTTTTCACGTGAATGATATTCTGTGTCTTTGTATCATAAATGTATGCATCCTGATCCTTACAGATCAAATTTTCTCCATTCTTTTCAAGCTTTGCAGAATCCAGCTGACCATTCCTGAATATCGCATAATCCGCATTTAACGTCAAAGCCGTAACAGAAGAACTTGCACCAATCTTTGTACCTGTCTCACAGTAGCTTGTAAAGTCGGAACCCTTTGTGATCACATCTGCGGACATCGGCTCCTCCCGTTTCGCCGCACTGATACTTGCAGCCCTGACAGCATATACATTGTCCGTACCATTATAATTCACCTTATACGATCCCTTGCCCATGGAATTTGTAACCTTGGACTGTCCCGTCCTGTCGATCTCGTCACCCTTGATATAATTAAACGTATGTACCAGATTCTCCGGCTGTGTCTTGTCGCCCTTCAGGAGATAGGTCTCGTTGAACTTGGTCGTCTCCGCGATTCTGTCCATCTCTGTCACGAGCTGGTCGATCTCGTCCTGGATATACTGGCGGTCTGTGACGGAGTTCGTGCCGTTCGCAGCCTGTACGCAGAGCTCGTTCATTCTCTGCAGCATATCCTGTACTTCCGCAAGTGCACCTTCTGCTGTCTGCACGCAGGAGATACCGTCCTCCGCGTTGCGTGAACCCTGTGTCAGACCACGGATCTGCTTCCTCATCTTCTCTGAGATCGCGAGTCCTGCTGCATCGTCTGCAGCCCTGTTTACGCGATAGCCGCTTGAAAGTTTCTCTGTAGAACGCGCAGACGCATTCGTGTTGATGTTCAACATTCTGTTCGCGTTCATAGCTTTAAGATTGTGCTGTACTACCATAATTTCTCCTCCTTTAGCAGCCCAGGACATCCCTTTCTCCAAGCAACTTTCCCATTTATTTATTTCTTTTTATACTTTGACCATTCCCCTTGAATCAGCCGTTTTATTATCGTTAATACATTCTGTAACTCCGTTTACAGTATATATATCGGCCTTATTTTCTGAAAATTTAGTTATTTATCAGAAATTTTCTAAATTTTCTCTTTTTTGCCGCACAAAAGCGGCCTGTTCCCCTTCGCTGGCACATGAGCAGCCTGGCCTATAAAGAACTTTAGAAACATAACTGACGCATTCTGACTTGTCTATTTCTCCGATTATCAGTCTTTATGCCTTGGTTACGATATTGATTTATCGTGACATGTCAGCATCGGTTTACTATATTATGATTATCGGCAAACCATTATGTAAATATTAGAAGTTTTTGCAAAAATTCATACAATTCGGGCAATTTCTATTTGACTGTATAAAACAGTCGAAAATAGCCAATACTGACCCTTGACAGGTTGTCCCAAAAATGATAATTTAATGCTATAGGCTTGTCCCTCGAAATGGCAGGCCTATAATTCTTAGAAAAGGAATCATTTCCATAAATCGGCATATAATAAAGCAGACTTGTGGAAATCAGGTAAATAACATGGCAGGAAAAAATGTACCCAAGGTTTCATTTAACGGAATTGAAAAGAATCATTGGATTGAAGGAAAGGATTCTTACATGCGTATGTACAATGATCCCAGCAGTACACATATAAACTACGAGATGCTGACCCTGCGGGGAAAAAGTTCCAAAGAACCATCCCTCGTCAGCCCGCCTACAGAAACAGATAAACCTGTAGATTTTGTGAAACTAGGCAAGGTCAAACTAAAACTAAAATAAGTCCATTATCTATGGACTTATTTTATTATATCCGAACATTTCACAAAGGAGATATTGACATGATCTGTCGACCACTATTATTGCACAATGAATTCATGCCTGCGATCACCGGTGAAAGGAACTGGGACTACCGTGTTCTGGGATACCACGATGGCATGACTGTCAAAAACAGCATTATTCTGGAGGATACCAATTCCTTCGCAGAAATTTTTCGCACTTGTGTGGCCTATGAGGAAGAAGCCATACATCCTTTCTTTACGCAGTTTCTTTTCGGATTTCATCCTGATGAAAAAACAGATAGACGATTCTGGGACAATTCACAGCATTGGAATTTTACTTATATTTCTTTATTGCAATTTGCGAATCCCGATATCGGACTATTTCGTGAGATTCTGGAAAGTTCTTCTTTTATACAAGACGAACTAAAATCCCTAAAATGCCCTGATGAAACAGTCAGGACATTAATCATTCTGAGAAATTGAGCCAACTCGACGAAAAAATCGATCTGTTAGAGCTGCGTATCGTAGAACGGATCAGCAATTCCGGCGCTAAATTGCACCGTAAACTTTATGATATCCTGCACCTCTGGGACAAAGACATCAAAATTGAAAGAAAAGCATTGCTCGGCACAGAGAACGAAGCAATCATTATTCGTGATATCGCCTGGAAATATTTGATTCCATTTTATCGCACCTGTCATCCAGAAGGCATATTGTGCAATTCAAACGCAGATGCCCAAAATTATGCCAATGCGATCTCTACCAAGATTATGCTCTCCCTGGAACTGGAAGATTCTTCTATTGCAGAATCAAACACTGAAAATGAAACCGTAAATTCTCATCGGTCAAAATTACTGTGTGAGATCATTTACAACAACATTAAAGAATTATACCAAACAAAAATAGGAGGAAGATACCAGGCGGAATTAAAAAATCTGCTCATGTTCACCGATGCATTATGGCGATTCGAAAGTGCTTATCACAATGGAAAAGCATTTTCAGATTACAATTTTTTTTCCATTCTGAGGCCTTTGTACATATTTGTGGAGTTGTCAAGGCAGAATGAGGATGTCTTCTCAAACTATGTTACTATTCACAGCCGATTTTTTGGCACGTCAAAAAAAAGCGGGTGGACAGTGATTGTTTGCCCGCTTTTTTGGT
>VSNO01000168.1 GCA_009774375.1 Lachnospiraceae bacterium | reverse complement strand
CTATTATTATCCGTCCCATGATAATACACTTCCATTCTCCCAAATCTCAAATCAATATTCTTTTTTAAATTTATTTTAACAAAAACTGACATAATTGTAAACAGAAATCGAAACTTCCAAACATATTACTGTACTTACAGGTTACTGTTCACACAGGACCTGGCATTTACTGACAAGTCCTGTACGAACACACACTCCATTTTATCGGATCACGCCGCAGCCGATCTTCTCCCCCGCATCTCCCGAGGGCTGGGTCCTGAAATCATCGGGCATCGCATGGATGATGACGCTCCTGCCAAGGATCTCCGGTATCGAAAACCGCTTGTCGTAAAACGCAAGCCATGCATATCCCTGATTGCCCATGAGCGGTATCATGTCGCCCGCGTGGTCGGGATGCGGCTCATTCGTGGGATTGTAGTGATCCCCTGTCTGGTCAAAGGGCATCGTGCAGTCCCCTTTTTCATGAATGTGCATCGCGTAGAAATCCGATGAGAACTGTGCCGCGATGTTGGGCAGTCCAAAGATCTCCGCCTCGACCAGCACACCGGAATACGGTGTCGTATAAAACCGGACTACGCCGCTCAGCTGCGGGTTCTGCGCATTCCCGCGGATCCACGCCAGCGCGTCCGGCTTTTTATTTCTCAATGTATCTGTGAAGATCATTCCCGGGGTGATATCTGCCATAATGACATAAGCCTCCGATCAATATTCTATATCCTTTATTCTATGTGGCAGACCCCCGCCGCGTGCAATCGAATAGGGAAGAACCCTCTTCCCTTACTCGCGCGCCGGACACCCGTCAGCGTATGCTGACAATCTTCCTCTGGGCGCACCAATCGAGTAGGAAAGAGTCCTCTTCCCCTACTCGCGCGCCGGGCACCCGTCAGCGCATGCTGACAATCTTCCTCTGGGTGCCCGTGTGCATAAAAGGAGTGTATGCACGTTTATGCGATACACTCCTTTTCATACTGCTTCCATATTCTGTATGTCCGTCATCGCCTGCATCACTTCTGCATCATGCCGGCGAGGATATCCACACATGCGTCCAGGCCAAGGCTCTTGCTATTGAGGCACAGGTCGAACTTGGACATGTCCCCCCACTTCCAGCCAGTGTGCGTGTTGTAGAAATTGCTCCTTCTCTTGTCGGACTTGCGCAGGAAGTCATCGGCCTCCGACGGTGCGACTTTCTCTGTCTGGATCGTGCGGTTGATGCGGTAGTCCTTGTCCGCGTGGACAAACACTTTCAGACAGTCCTCCCTGTCATATAATATGAAGGAAGCGCATCTGCCGACGATCACACAGTCATGCTTCTCGACGATCTCCTCGATGATCTTCTTCTCCTCCAGAAACAGCTTTTCCGACATGGGCAGGTTGGAATTCTCCTTCTTACTGCCGCCGATCGCTGTCTTGGACAGATTAAAGATAATACTTCCCGGTGCAGTTTCCTCCAAATCTCCGATATAAATGGGCGGAATGCCCAGCCTCTTTGCCGCCTCCACGAGAATATTCCTGTCATACAGCTCTATGCCGAGCTTCTTTGCCACCCGTCTGCCGATCTCATTGCCGCCGCTTGCAAACTCACGCTCCATTGTAATGATCTTATACATATCACCAGCTCCTTTTCGATTTGTTATCTCTATTGTTATTTCTATTCTAACATAACATCTGAAAATTTACTAGAAAATTTATGATATTGGATCTATTATTGGTAAAATTGTATAACGTGATCCCGATCATGCCTCCACATCGACCGCACCGCCCTCGATGATCGTCATCGCATCCGGCGCCGCCTCCACCGGGATATCGATGCCGTCCAGCTCGAGCGACACGCTGTTTCCGCTGCTGCCGTTGTCATAGCTGACACTGCTGAAACCTGTGATGCTGTTATTGTTGCTCTGCCTCTCCTTTTCGAGCTTGTCAAACATGAATTTGAGATACTTCATGTCCGCCTCAACGATCGCCCGCATCTCGTCTGCGCGGTGTTTTTTCTTCATCAGCTCCAGATCCGCCGGATCCATGCTGATCTCCCCGTCGAGCCCCATCTCCTCAGAGAGCGCATCCATATGCTCCAGCTGCTCGAGTTCCCTCATCGCCTCCTGCATCATGCGCTCGTACTGCTCCATCATCCGCTGCATCCGCTGCATATCCATCTTTGCCTTCGTCTGTTCCCGCTCTTCCTTATGGATCTGTCTGGAAGAAGCTTCCTCGGTCTTTTCTTCGATATCCGCCTCGCAGAACGTGCTGTCCGCCCCTTCCCTGTCGATCTTCCTCTCGGCGCGCTCCTCCTCCTGCAGGTGCTTCTCGCGCTTTTTCGCCACCCGCACGATCGCCTGCGCATGCATCAGCGCGGCAAACACCTCGTCGTCATCGTACACGCCGCCCTTGTACATCAGGCGCAGCGACACTGCTTTCTGCCGCGCGCTGATCAATACCTGGTGCGCATTGCCAGATTTTTTCGTCTTTAACAGCCTTGTCGATATCTCTTTAAAACTGTATGGCAGACGCTTCTTCACAACCACCTGGGACGCCTTCCCCCGCGTGACCGTGATGGAGCCTGTCACCTTTCCGCTCCGATCCCTGATTTCCATTCGCTTTTTGTTGGAGATACTGATCCCTAACATCATACTCATGCCATCATCCTCCCTGATTCAGACAAAACAGTTCGTGCCGGCTTTTGAAAATATGATCTGCATCCGTGCATTCCAAAAGCGGCATATTGATATGTGTCATAAATTATATCGTACAAATCAAGGAATATCTTTATCCTCAGGGTCGTGCTCCGCGAAATTCTTTCAAGATCAGGCTCAGACCTCGATCCGCTCCTCCACACCGCCTGTCACCGATACGATATACGTCCTGAAGACGCCAAGATCCACATGCAGGGTGCAGGAGTCCTCACCCAGCGTCCATCTCAGGCATATCTGGTCTGCGGGGCATGCAACGGTCTCAAAGGTGCCGTCAAACGCGGGATGGCGGTTGCGGAATCTCACCAGTGCCATCAGTCTCTGGACCACTGCTGTCCCCACCGCGGCGTCCACCTCCTCCAGCGTGTAGTTGTGGCGGTTCATCTCTCTGTTGTCACCAGTCTGGTCCGCTCTCTTTGTGTCGTTTCTGCCTGCCAGCATACCTACATAGTAAACCTGGGGTATGCCCGGCACAAAGAACTGGACCGCCCTCGCCGCCAGGTATGCGTCATCATCACAGCCCAGCGCTTCATAGTAGGTACAGACGATCTGGTGTACGTCAAAACCGTGCCTGCCCTTGTGGCTTTCTGACAGGACGCGGGTCACGCGCGCGCCTCTTTCCAGGCATTTGTTCACCACCACCAGCGCATCCTCCTCGTCGATCATACCATCCAGGTCGGGCTTGACCGGGATCCCGTCATGGCAGTCCAGCGTGACAAACTGGTTTTCGGGGCGGTCCGCCAGGTATCTGTAGAGCTTGTCGTGCCTCCTGAACATCAGGGTATGCAGCACCATGTACGGCATGATAAAATCATAGATCCACACGCCCCGTCGCGCCAGGCGGTACTGGATCCCGATGTCGGCGTGCACCTCCGGCAGAATGTCGATCTGCAGGGCATCGGTGATCTGCTTCACTTCGCTGATATAGTCATACATCTCCGGCTCCAGGCAAAAGCAGCTGGTCCCGGGCTTCTTCAGCACATAGCCGACGGCATCCAGACGTACCATCCTGACACCGTTTCCGGCAAACAGGGTCAGGATCTTTCGAAACATCTCCTGCACTGCGGGAGAATGTACGTCCAGGTCGATCTGCTCGGAGGGGTCGGACGCGCCGAAAGTCGTCCACACCCGCTCCTTTTCACCGGTCTCCTCGATCGTAAATTCGGAGTAGGGAACCTCGCGGCGCAGTGCCACCTTGTCCAGGTCTGCCTTCACCGGCTCGCCGCCCGGCCAGATCTTATCCAGTGTCAGAAAAAAGTCTGCATACCGGGATTTTCTGCCCTTTTTGAGAAAATCCTGAAAGTACTCGGAACGCTGGGAGATATGGTTGATCATCAGATCCACCGCGATGCCGAAATGCTCACCGATCGCCTTCATATCGTCCCAGGTTCCAAAGGCCGGCTCGATCTCAAAATAGGTCGTGGGCGCAAACCCCCTGTCCCCGGAGGAGGGGAAAGGCGGCAGGATGTGCACGCCCCCCTCAAAAATATCCATGAAATATCCTGTCAGAACTGCATTCAACGCTTTCAGACTGCCGCCCAGGGAGTCCGCATACGTGATCAGCTGTACTTTATTTTTTAATGCCTTCTCATTCGCCATCGCTTTCCTCCTGTTGTGTCAATCAGTCCCCGCATCTCTTTGTGCCGGAGACGATGTCATGATAACACGGACCGAGGCTTCCCTTGTCCCTGAAAGCTCCTCGCTGTAGGGCTCTGGCTGACAGCCGCCCGCAAATATGGTAAATGCACCGGGTTCAAAGACGCGCTCTCCCTCCTCATCTACGATCGCAAACTGCCGCCCGTCCACGGTGAAGGTCACTGTCGTTTCCTCGCCGGGCAAAAGGGTGATGCGCTGCATGCCGCAGAGCTTGTGTACCGGCACACGGACGGATGCGGCCTCATCCCGCAGATAGCACTCCGCGATCTCGTCCGACGCCGTCCCGCCTGTATTCCTGACCTTCACTGTCACCGTCACGTCCTCTCCCGGTGCAAAGGTTTCCTGTCCGGTGCGCATATCACTGTATGCAAAAGTGGTGTAGCTCAGGCCGTAACCGAAAGGAAACAGCGGTCTTTCCTTATAAAACTTGTAGGTCCTGTTATCCATGCTGTAATCCTCAAAATCCGGCAGCGTATTGTCATTGCGGTAAAATGTGACAGGCAGCCTCCCGGAAGGAGAATACTCTCCAAAGATCAGGTCACTGACAGCCTTGCCGCCCACGGCGCCGGGATACCACGCCTGTATGATCGCATCCGCGCGGTTTCCATCCCCGAAATCCACCGCACCTCCGCTCATATTCACCAGCACCACCGGGGTGTCGCGCGCCATCACCGCGGCGATCAGATCCTGCTGGCATTGGGGCAGCAGCAGATCATTCCGGTCTCCGGTAAAACCCTCTTTTCCGATGATCTCCTCCCCCTCAATGGTCTCATCCATGCCCACCACCAGGATCACCACATCTGCCAGATCCGTCTGCGCCTTTACCTCCGCCAGGCAGTCTCCCGCAAATCCGGGATCCTCCAGCTTGTACTCATAAAGGTGGCTGCCTCTGGAATAATTCAGGCGCACGCCCTCCGGCAATGCCCTGCGGATGGATTCCAGCACGGTATGATACTGGTTCGCTGTGCCGTGATAGTTGCCGTTCAGAGGAACGATGGAGTTTGCGTTGGGGCCGATCACTGCAACATTGCGGAGCCTGTCTTTCCGCAGCGGAAGTATACCGTTATTTTTTAACAGGACCATGGTCTTTCTGGCTGCCTCCTCATTCAGGGCGCGGCTCTCCTCCGTGTCGATGGCAGTGTAATCAATGTCGTCAAAGGGTGTCTTCTCATCGAACATGCCCAGCTTGAACCGGGTTTCCATCAGCCGCTCACAGGAGGTCCGGATCTCCTCCTCCGTGATCTTCCCCTCCTGGTACGCCGCCATCAGGTAGACGTAGGTATTGCCGCAGTTCAGGTCGCAGCCGTTTTTCAGCGCGAGTGCGACCGATTCCGTGGGCGTGCTGGTCACCATATGATGCAGGTGGAAATCTGCGACCGCCCCGCAGTCGGAGGTAAAGTAACCGTCGAACTTCCATCTGCCGCGCAGGATATCCACCATCAGCGTCCTGCTGCCGCAGCAGGGTTCCCCGTTCGTCCTGTTGTACGCGCCCATGAATCCCTCGACGCCTGCATCGACCAGGTCCTGAAACGCGGGCAGGTAGGTCTCCTCCAGATCCTGTCTGCTGACCACCGCATCAAACTCATGGCGCAGCGCTTCGGGGCCGGAGTGCACGGCAAAATGCTTCGCACAGGCGGCAGCCTTCATGTATCTGGGATCATCGCCCTGCAGGTTCCTGACAAAGGCGGCGCCGAGCTTTCCTGACAGATACGGGTCTTCCCCGTAGGTTTCCTGCCCCCTTCCCCATCGGGGATCCCTGAAGATGTTCACGTTGGGTGACCAGAAGGTCAGTCCTTTATATATGCCGTAGTCTTTATATTTCTGGAAGGTATTGTACTTGGCGCGCCCCTCTGTTGCCGCCACTGCCGCCATCCTGCCCACCAGTTCGGGATCAAAGGAGGCCGCCATGCCGATCGCCTGTGGAAAGACGGTGGACATCCCGCTCCTCGCCGCCCCGTGCAGCGCCTCGTTCCACCAGTTGTAAGCTCTGACGCCCAGACGGTCTATTTTCTTTGCCTCATAGATCATCTGCGTGGTGCACTCGTCCACCGTCATCTGCGCGACCAGGTCTTTTGCGCGCTCCCGGAAATTCAATGTCTCATCCTGATATTTTTGTTTCATAATGCTGCCCGCAGGCGCATATCCTGCCACTGCGGTCTTCCCCAGCAGGGCGGGGACCTCGAGCAGGATATCCCGGGGCAGCTCCTTTCCGCAGACCGCAAAAGCGGTGGCTGCCGCCGGGTGGGAGTGCACGATGGCGCCGACCTCCGGCCTCAGCGCATACAGCCGGCTGTGCATCCCCGCCTCCCGCGTGGAGCGCAGTTCCCCCTCCACGACAGTGCCGTCAAACCGCTGGCGCAGGATCATCTGCGGCTCCAGAAACGCCTTGCAGACACCCGAGGGCGTCACCAGCATCTCATCCGCCGCGATCCTGACACTGATATTTCCATCCTTGCCGCTGACCAGTCCCTTTGCAAACATCAGCGCGCTGATCCGGCAGATCTCTTCTCTCAACTCCTGGATCTGTCTCACATCCATCTGTCTGTACCTGTCCTTTCCGCACAACAGTTCAGCCATCGGCTCCCTGTCGTGTCATCCGGTTTCCGTTTCATCCTCCGGGAAAAAATGCTCTTCCAGCATTGCGCACAGCGTATGGTACACAGGAAGGTGATACTCCTGAATCTCCGCTGTCACCCCGGCGGGCACTGCGATGCACACGTCGCAGCATTTTCTTAATCTGCCGCCGTCCCTGCCGGTCAGTCCGATCACCGCCAGACCTCTTGCCTTCGCCACCGTCACTGCATGCAGTACATTGACAGAATTTCCGGAGGTGCTCAGGGCGGCCAGCACATCGCCCGCCTTTCCGTAACCATACACCTGCTGTGCAAAAGCCATATCCGCTTTCACATCATTTGAGAATGCTGTGGTCAGCGCCGGATGGCCTGTCAGCGCGATAGCGGGAAGCGCCCCCTGCAAAAACGCACTGATCCCGCCGATCGCTTTTTTCTCTGCCTCCGGAAGGGGGCGCTGCCTGTAAAAACCTTTCATCAGCTCCCCTACGATATGCTCGGAGTCAGAAGCGCTGCCGCCGTTTCCGCAGACAAGCAGCTTGCCGCCGTTCTCGTAGGAGGTCTTCAGTATCTCAAAGGCCTCGTTTACTTCGCCGCTCACACCCTCCAGCGCCGGATATCTGTCTGTCATTTTTCTGATATGATCTGTCATCTCATCCTCCATTTACCACATTGACCGCCGCTTTTTCCAAAAAGGTTTTGCCGCCAAAGCTCCCTGATTTCAGTACCAGATTCAACGCGCCAAGACAGCACCTTCCCTTCATGAACGGCACGCCCGGTTCGATCTCCCTGCCGATCTCCATGCGGTAGATCTCCAGCTGTCTGGTCACTGCCGCAGAGGTATCCCCGCCTGCCACCACCAGGTTTCTGCAGCCCGTCTGCCTTAAGATCTCCTCCGCTGCACAGCTCAGGCTGCCGGAGATCAGCCTGCCCACCTCCTGCCAGGAAAGTCCCTGCCGGCCGCCCCGCGTCCTGGCTTCTTCCGCTTTCTCCGCATCCTGCTGGGAGCAGATCATCGCATGGCCTGTCTCTGTCATCGCTGCCACCGCCCTCCGGACCAGCTGCTGCTCTGCCTCCCTCCGGCTTTCCCGGTCAAACACGGCCTGGCAGTCCAGCTCAAAGACCGGCCAGCCCAGCGAGCGGATATGCGCGGTCTGCGCCTTGCTCTGATCGGTCAGGCTGCCCGCCACGAGCAGTGCCTGGCTGGCAGCTGTCCGCGCAGCTTCCGCCTGCAGCCTGCGGTACGCTCCCGGCAGAAATTCCCCGATGGCAGAGCTTCCGCAGATATTCTGCTCCTCCGCCACTGCCTCCGCCACCAGGGCAATATCGTCCTGGCTGCGGATATCAAACAGCACATAGGCACAGCCTTCTTTTTTCAGCCTGTCCTTTTTCTCGATGACATGCAGCACGCCCTGATCCAGATCCTCCCAGGTCACCAGACCGACGCTGCGGTCAGACTGCTTTGCCAGAATGTCCGGCAGATAAGAGAGCTCCATCGGATGGATCGGATCCTTGCGAAACTGGGAATCCTCCAGTTTTGTGCCATATACATAGTGCACACCGTCCACGGTGGTCCTTCCGTTTCTGGGAAAACCCAGGATGACCATGGAAGAGGACACCCCGAGCACATCCTGCATACTGTCAAACTCAGCGCCGATATTGCCCCTGAAGACAGAACAGGTCTTGTTGAAATATCGGTCGCAGGACAGTTCTCTTAACAGCCGCGTCGCATCCGCAACCTTGGCAGCCGCCGTCCCGGGATCGTCAAACCGGCTGTCCGTATCGATGATGACCACGTCCAGCCCGCGAGCCTCCTCCTGCAGATCCCTGTCCCGGATCAGTTCCTGCGGAAAAACCGCACATCGATAGCCGCCGCTGGCAAAACAGATGCCAATATCGTTCGCACCCGTGATGTCGTCGGCAGCCACACCTACTCTGATTCTATTCACCGCCGAAAGGCCCAACCACCAGCTCAGCTGGTGGAATGGGATAGCCCCCCTGGGGCAAAACCTTTGCAT
>VSNO01000167.1 GCA_009774375.1 Lachnospiraceae bacterium | reverse complement strand
ATTATGAATTTTTATATAATTGAAATGTAAAGTTCGGGAAAATCGGACTGAAGAGGGAAGCTGCCCCAAATGGCAGCGATGAAAAGAAAGGGAGGAATAAAAATGAAAATGAAAAAAATCGTCAGTTTGCTGATGGTCTCCGCCTTAAGCCTGTCCATACTTGCGGGCTGTGGAAGCACTCCGGCAGACAACACACAGGCTGATAACAGTTCCCAGTCAACCGCGAGCCAGACGGAAGAAACTGCAAAGACAGAGGAACCCGCAAAAGAAGAAACTACTGAGGGAGAAGAAGCTGCAACCGATGGAAAATCGTATGAAGGCGTAGAGCTGACGATGTGGTCCATGTGGACATCCAGCGAACCGCAGGCACAGGTAGTTCAGGAAGCGGCTGACGCTTTTGGCGAGCAGACCGGCGCCAAGATTACCATCGAATGGAAGGGACGTGACATCAACCAGGTTCTGTCCGCATCCCTGGAGGCCGGCGACAAGTTTGATATCTTCGAAGACGATTATCAGCGTATTGCCAATGTTTACGGAGATTATACTTATGACCTGACAGATATGGCAAAGGCTGTGGACTATGACAGCTTCAGCTATCCCTGCCTGAATAATCAGGTAATTGCGTGGAAAGGCAATCTGAACTCTATCGTAGAGCAGCCTCAGGTAGGTGGTATCTTCTATGATAAAGATGCTTTTGAGACGGCAGGCGTTACTGCAGAACCCAAGACTTGGGCAGAGTTTTTGGATGTATGCCAGAAACTGAAAGATTCCGGCGTAGGCCCGATCGCACAGGATACCGCATACTGCGATTTCGCTTTCTATCATCAGTTGGTACGTCATCTGGGTGAAGAAAAGATTGAGGAGATAGCTACAAACGGCGGCTGGACCGGTTCTGATGCCGAGGTGGCTGCACAGGAGATTATCGACCTGATCGATGCGGGCTATTTTGTAGACGGCGCTCCGGATGAGTTCCCCAGCAGCGAGAACAAGATCGGCCTTGGCCTTGCGACGATGATCGTATGTGCAAACTATGTTACCGCCGAAGTAAATAACAATACCGGCACGGAAGTAAACTGGGGTCTGTTTAATTACCCTGCGGTAGAGAACGGTGCGGATGATACTTCTGCATATGCGGGAGCGAACTCTCTGGCGGTTACTTCCTACAGCGAGAATCCCCAGGCAGCATTTGACTTTATCATCTTCCTGACGACAGGTGAATTTGACCAGAAGATGGCGGATACCGCACAGCAGATTCCTGCGGACAACCGCAATACGGCTCCGGCTGCTCTGACAGGTACGATTGAAACCCTGTTGTCCGCTGAAGCGCCGATGACATGGTGCAACGCCCTTAACAAGAATGAGGACAAGAAGACAAGTTTCAAGTCCATCATCACTGAACTGTTTGAAGGAAAGTATGCTACCGGCGCAGAATTCTGCGAAGCTATGGATGCTCTGTATTAAGAAATGAAAGGAAAGCAGGCGGAGCCTCATGCACTGCCTGCTTTTATTATACCTATTAAGGCGTCAAAAGACACATTAATAAATATATGATTTTGTTTGCACCTTGAAAGTTTAACACGAATTGAGCAAGGCTCTGCTTATGCATTTGATACATCGTGTTAAGTTTTCAAGGTACAAATGTATCAAAGGCCAAGAGTCTTTTGGTGCCCTTATCCTTATGTGAAATTGCGATAGAATTGCGATAGAATTGCGATAGAATTGCGATAGAAAGGAGAGTAACATGAAAAAAAACAAAGCGATGATTTTCTGGTTTAGCCTGCCTGCGGTGCTGTGTCTGCTTATCATGTTTGTCTATCCCGTGTGCCGCACGGTATTGATGAGTTTCTTTCAGGTGGAGAGTCTTACTGCGGGACTGTCCGACTGGGGATTCTACGGTCTGGGTAATTATAGCAAGATATTTGGCAGTCAGAGCTTCCGCGTCTCTATGACAAATATGTTATTGATTTGGCTGGTCGGGGGTCTGCTCACGCTGGTGTTGGCAATGTTGATGGCAGTGATTGTAACTAGCGGGATTCGTGGAAAGAAATTTTTCCGCGCCGCGATCTATATGCCCAATATCATCAGTGCGGTAGCGCTGGCGACCATGTGGATTCAGTACATATTCAATTATGATTACGGTCTGTTAAATGAAATGGCCAAGGTATTTGGGGGAGATAAAGTCAAATGGCTTGGGAGCGATATGAAGTTCTGGTCTATGGTGATATCGTTTGTTTTCGGCAGCGTAGGCTATTATATGCTGATTTATATCAGCGGCATCGAAGGAATCCCGCAGGATTATTTTGAGGCGGCAACCCTGGACGGCGCGAACAAGCCCAGACAGTTTCTGCATATCACGCTTCCTCTTTTGAAGGGCGTTATCAAGACATCGCTTACCTTCTGGAGTATCAATGCTACCACATTCTTCCTGTGGACGAAGATGTTTTCTCCGATCGACACGGAAGAATCGACAATCGTACCGGTTGTCTATCTGTATGACACCGTGTTTGGCGGCAAGGGCGTCGTTACCCGGGACGCCGGGGCGGGCGCGGCGGTAGGCGTGGTGCTTACCGCGATTATTATCATCGTATATGTCATTACCGAGATGCTGTTCAAGGGCGGCGACCTGGAATATTAGGAAGGGAGGAACTACCATGAAAGATTTTAACTGGAAGAAGGAACTCAAGTTATTGCCGGGTTATATTGTTGTCGTCTTATGGGTACTCTTTACGGCAGTCATGCTGGGGTGGATTCTGGGAGCGAGCTTTTCGACATCCAGGGAAATTTTCACTGGCAAAATTTTTAAATTTGAATCAGGTTTTCATCTGGAGAATTATGTCACGGCCTGGCAGGTACAGAATGTATCGGTATTCTTCGGGAACTCCCTGCTTTATTCTGTGGTTTCCTGCTTTGGCGTGCTGGCAATTTCGGCTCCCGCGGCTTATGTGCTTTCCCGCTGGAAATTTACAGGCGGTACGGCTCTGCGCCTCGGCCTGGTCATTGCCATGAGCGTGCCTGCCATTATGGTTATCATGCCTCTTTATTCCCTCGTTGTGAAATGGGGAATCAAGGGAAGAATACTGTTAATCCTGCTGTACATTATGATGCGGGTACCCTATACAACGATTTATCTGCTGGACTTTTTTGCTACTTTGTCCAGAAGTTATGAGGAGGCTGCCTATCTGGACGGCTGCAGCGCTCCCAAGACATTTTTGAAGATTATGCTGCCATTGGTTCAGCCGGCGGTCGTGACCGTGACAATCTTTAATTTCATGTCCGTCTGGAACGAGTTCTTTATGGCGCTGATCTTTACCTCCAGTGAGAGTATGACTCCTGTAGGCGTAGGCTTGCTGAATATTGTTAATTCCATGAAGTATACCGGCAATTATGGCGGAATGTTTGCGGCAGTCATTATCGTATTCCTGCCCACGTTCTTATTGTACATCTTTATGTCCGAGAAGATTATCGCGGGCGTTACCGGCGGCGGTGTGAAGGGTTAACTGATAGGAGGATTATTTTATGTGTAAGGAACAGAAAACCGGTCGGGTGACCATTCCCACTGATGTGGATGTGGTACCAGAGACCCTGGAACTTTTAAAACGGTGGGGAGCCGACGCGATCAGGGACTGTGACGGTACGGACTACCCGGAAGAACTGAGGCAGGTGGACGCGAAAGTTTACTCCACCTACTATACCACCCGTAAGGACAACGCATGGGCGAAAGCCAATCCGGATGAGGTTCAGCAGTGCTATATCATGACCGGATTTCATACCGCCCTGGACGGTCCGTTGTCCATACCGTTAATGAAGGGGATCAGCCCTGATCTGCTGAAGGCGAACGACCATGATGATATCAGGCGCTGGTGGGAAGTGATGGACCGCACGATCGGAGATCCTGTCTCCGCGGATTCCTGGCGTTACGAGAAAGAGACAGGCTGCGTGGTCATTGACGCGCCGCAGGCTTTTCATGACTATACGGTGAGCTTCCTGGCTTATCTGATCTGGGACCCTGTGCATATGTACAATGCGGTTACCAACGACTGGAAAGACTTCGAGCGCCAGATCACTTTTGACGTGCGTCAGCCTAAGACCCGGAAGTATACGATGGAGCGTCTCCGCAAGTTTATTGAAGAGCATCCTTATGTGAATGTGATCAGATATACGACTTTTTTCCATCAGTTTACGCTGGTCTTTGACGAGCTGAAACGGGAGAAATATGTGGACTGGTACGGTTATTCCGCGTCTGTCTCCCCCTACATTCTGGAGCAGTTTGAACGGGAGGCCGGATATCCTTTCCGTCCGGAGTATATTATCGACCAGGGGTATTACAATAACCAGTACCGGATCCCGTCTAAGGAATATAAAGATTTTATGGCCTTCCAGTGCCGGGAAGTGGCAAAGCTGGTGAAGGAGATGGTGGAGATTACCCATGAAATGGGAAAAGAAGCCATGATGTTTCTGGGCGATCACTGGATCGGCACGGAGCCATATCTGGATGAGTTTCAATCAATCGGCCTGGATGCGGTGGTTGGTTCCGTAGGGAACGGTTCTACCCTGCGCCTCATCTCTGACATTTCCGGGATAAAATATACGGAGGGACGTTTTCTGCCCTACTTTTTCCCCGACACATTCCATGAGGGGGGAAATCCCGTTCGGGAGGCGAAGGAGAACTGGGTTACCGCGAGACGCGCTATTTTGAGAAAACCGATCGACCGGATCGGCTATGGCGGTTATCTGAAACTGGCCTGCCAGTTCCCGGAGTTTATTGACTATGTGGAGGATGTCTGCAACGAGTTCAGGGAACTCTATGCGAACATCAAAGGGACGACTCCCTATTGTGTCAAGACGGTGGCTGTCCTTAACAGCTGGGGCAGAGCCAGGTCCTGGGGCTGCCATATGGTGCACCATGCGTTGTACCAGAAGCAGAACTACTCCTATGCCGGGATAATTGAGGCTCTGTCCGGCGCGCCTTACGAAGTGCGGTTTATAAGCTTTGACGATATCAAAGCCGATCCGGGCATACTGGACGACATAGATGTCCTGATCAACGTGGGCGACGGGGATACGGCGCATACAGGCGGGGCAGTCTGGGAGGATGCGGAAATCTCCTCAGCGGTGAAGAAATTCGTCTGGAACGGCGGCGGCCTGATCGGCGTTGGCGAGCCTTCCGGCCATCAGTATCAGGGACGTTATCTTCAAATGTCCGCAGTGCTTGGCGTGGAGAAAGAAACTGGCTTTACGCTGGGCTATGATAAATATAACTGGGAGGAACACCCGGATCACTTTATCATGGGAGACTGTACGGGAGAAGTGGACTTTGGCGAGGGAAAGAAAGGGATTTATGCCCTGGAAGGAGCCCGGGTGCTGGTACAGCGGGAAAAAGAGGTTCAGTTGGCGGTGAACGAATACGGAGCCGGGCGCGCGGTGTATTTTTCAGGGCTGCCCTACTCCTTTGAGAACAGCCGCCTGCTCCACAGGGCAGTGCTCTGGTCGGCCCACAGCGAGGAGGAGCTGAACCGGTGGATATCGTCAAACTATAACGTGGATGTCCATGCCTATGTGAAGAACGGTAAATTCTGTGTGGTCAATAATACGTATGTGCCACAGGCTACAGTCGTTTACCGGGGCGATGGAAGCAGTTTCGAACTGGATCTGGAAGCGAACGAGATTCGGTGGTATGAAATTTAGCAAGTTTTATTTTACTGCAAGTTACTGATGGAATGAGAATCAGCAGCTATTACCGGAGGAGGTTTTTCCGGCGATAGCTGTTGGTTTTAACAAGGAGGAAACTGATGAAGCCGAAACTTGAATTTGCGAAAAAGAAGATTCGCATGGCAGTCCTGGGTGAAGAAAGCAGCGTCCCTGATCTGCTGGGTGAACGTATTTTGCAAAATGAACTGGAATTCCGTCTCGAAGAGGATGATGAAATATACGAGGGTTATGGGCGAAAGAGCAGCGCCTATCCCTACAGGCAGTATAATGACTATACGCGGGAACTCTCCGAGCGGGAGATACGGACGGCCGTATTGGAAAACGATTGCTTAAAGGCCGTATTTCTGCCTGAATATGGCGGAAGGCTCTGGGAATTGTGGGATAAAAAACAAGGCAGAAACCTTCTTTATACCAACGACGTACTCCGGTTTTCCAACCTTGCGGTGCGTAACGCATGGTTTTCCGGCGGCGTGGAATGGAATATCGGTATCATCGGACACTCGCCGCTCACGACAGAGCCGCTGTATACCGCGGAAACGGAACTGGAAAATGGGATTCCCGTGCTGCGGATGTATGAGTACGAACGGATCAGGGGCGTTCCGTATCAGATGGATTTCTGGCTGGAGCCGGACAGCCCGTTTTTAAATTGCAGGATGCGTATTGTAAACGAGAGAAGTGAAGTGGTTCCGATGTACTGGTGGAGCAACATGGCGGTCTGCGAATATGAGGGCGGCAGGATCATCGTTCCGGCAGAAAAAGCGTTCACGTTCGGGGATGGGGCGGTGTACAAAACATCTCTGCCTTTCGTAAAAGGCATTGATATAACGGATTACAAAAAGATTCCTAAATCGACGGATTACTTTTTCGATATACCGGAAAAAAGTCCGAAATATATTGCCAATGTGGATCGGACGGGCTATGGTCTGTTACAGGTTTCTACCGCGCGTTTGAGAGCCCGCAAGCTGTTTTCCTGGGGGAACGGCGACGCTTCGGACCGCTGGCAGGAATTTCTCACAGATCAGGCCGGCAGATACGTTGAAATACAGGCGGGGATCGGAAAAACCCAGTACGGCTGCGTCCCGATGGCGCCCCATACGGCATGGGAATGGATGGAGCAGTACGGCCCTGTGAAAATTTCGCCGGAAACGTTAAGCCTTGGACATCCGGAACGGACCGCATGCTTTGCGGAGGAGCAGGACATTTTGTCCGTCTGGGAAAATATGGAGAAAAAACTGGCGGAAACAAAGCCCATGGCTCGGAATCGAGCGGCGGTAGTTTTCCCGGGAAGCGGTTATGGCGCACTGAAAAAGCAGGGAAAGCTTTCGGAACATCTGGAATTTACGGTAAAAGAGGAGTCTTTGGAAAAGTGGCGGACATTTTTTGAAACGTCCAAACTGCATTGCCCGCCGCCGTCGTTAAGGCCGGACGAATTTCTGATCGACGGGGATAATCTGGACTTTTATCTGATCCGCGCCCTGTATCATCTTGGAAAAGACAAAGAAGCATATGAACTGCTGGAACAAAACGGCGGACTTGAAATGGAAGATATCCGCGAGGGCGAAGATTCCCTCGCACAGTTATGGAGCGGACTATATCAAAACCTGTACGGTGAGAAAAAAGAAATTCCGCACAAATATAATTTTAAAGCGTATTGATCATTCATGCAGAGCAGTTTGCTGCAATCTGATCTGTGGGATGCAGACGGAAAGGCGGACAGATTATGCCCAACATCAGCGTGTTATTAAAGCCGGCTTCAGGAATGTGCAATTTGCGATGTCATTATTGTTTTTACCATGATGAGGTGAAAAACAGGGAAGTGGAATCTTACGGTTTTATGTCGGAGGAGACGTTGGAAAACGTGATCCGAAAAGCCCTGGATTACTCGGATACGGCCTGTTCCTTTACCTATCAGGGCGGGGAACCTTTTTTGCGCGGGCTTGATTTTTACCGGAAAGCAGTCGTGCTGCAGAAAAAATATAATACAAAGGGCCTGCATATCTCCAATGCGATTCAGACCAACGGAACCTGTCTGGACGAGAAATGGGCGGAGTTTTTGAAAGAAAATAATTTTCTGGTCGGAATTTCGCTGGACGGAACCGGATTTATCCATGACCGCTTCCGGGTTGACGGACAGGGAGAAGGAAGCTTTGTGCGGGTCATGGAAGGCATCGGGCTTTTGAAAAAATATGGTGTGGATTTTAATATCCTCACGGTAGTTCATGCGATGACAGCCAAAAAAATCACGCAGATTTATGATTTTAATAAACAGAACGGTTTTACTTATCTGCAGTTCATCCCCTGCCTGAATCCGATCGCGAGGGAACAGGAGCGGTTTGCGTATACGCTTACGCCAAAAGCCTACGGGCATTTTCTGAAAACGCTTTTCGACCTGTGGTATAACGATCTGAAAAGCGGGGTTATCGTACACATACAGCAGTTTGAGGAATATGTTAAGATGCTCCTGCTGATGCCGGCGAACGTCTGCGGTATGAACGGCGTATGCTCCTGTCAGCATGTGGTGGAGGCGGACGGGGAAGTCTACCCCTGCGATTTTTATGTGCTGGACGGATACAGGCTTGGCAGTCTGAACGAAGTCTCTTTTGACAGGATTAATGAAAAAAGAAAAGAAATCCGCTTTATCGAGGAATCTGCCAGGATGCATGAAGACTGCCGGCACTGTAAATACGCACCCATCTGCAGGGGCGGGTGCAGGCGGCATCGGATGCCGAAAAACTGTTTTTGCATGTCCTATTATGAATTTTTTGATTATGTCATACACAGGCTTGAGGAGGCCGCGGCTCTGTTTCAAAATGCATGCGGAGACATTCTTCATCGGTGATTTATGCATAATCCTGTGTTCTTTGTGCTATAATGCGGGTTGAGGGGAAAACTTTCAGGGTGGGACAGCCAGGTTTTATCAGATTCATCAAAGGGAGTTTGTGGAATCCGGGCAGGTAAAGGGCACAGTGCCGGTCGGGCAGTATGCCCTGTTTGATAATATGATAAGGGCAGCGTTGTGAGGCGCTTTGCAGAAGCAAACCGGGAAGATTGCAGTAAATCGAATCACACAAAATACAATCACTAAGACGCATACCCACACGAACCTCAAAGCTGCGGACTTCGACTTTCTTACACAACGAAAGGACAAGCTATTATGCCAGTATTCAGAGTAGAAAAAGTCAAAGATTATAATTGGATTTTCCAACGCAGGGAAAACCAATGCAATAAAGTATAGATA
>VSNO01000166.1 GCA_009774375.1 Lachnospiraceae bacterium | reverse complement strand
ATGCATGCATGTTTGTTGCGATATAAATCATTACAGAATCACAAAATTGGAGGTATAAACGATGAAAAAGAAAACTCTCAGCCTGTTGCTGGCAGCCGCGATGGTCATGGGGTGCATGACAGGATGCGGCGGTGCGGAGGAAGACTTCACGGCAAATATGAGTGACGACGAAAAGGCGGCGTGGGAGGCGGCGGCCAATGATCCCTACGGGAAATATCCCGAGCTCGTGACCTACACGACAGGTTATGTCCTGACCTCGCAGGGAGCAGACACCCTGTCGGGAACAGCCTACGAGCAGGATACGCCGACGGACAACGCTTACACGCGGTATGTGAAGAATCTGATCAATGTGCAGAACGAAAATACATTTGAGGCGCAGGCAGGTGACGACTACGACCAGAAGGTCTCCCTTGCGATCGCGGCGCAGGATATTCCGGACATCATGCATGTCGCGGACTACTCGACGCTCGTGGAGCTGGTTGAAAACGACATGATCGCCGATCTGACGGATATTTACAACAATCTGGCGTGCGATACGGTGAAGTCTTCCTATGAGAGCTACGGTGCGAACAACCCGCTGGATGCGGCAACCTTCGACGGCAAGATCATGGCGATCCCCAAGACACAGCTGAGCGACGGCCAGGATTTCCTGTGGCTGCGCAAGGACTGGCTGGACAATCTTGGTCTGGAAGAGCCCTCCACAATGGATGAGGTCGCAGACATTCTCAGGGCGTTCATCAATGACGATCCCGACGGCAACGGGCAGGCGGACACGGTAGGGCTTGCAGTGCTGCCGACAGTGTACGGCGGATATCCGAACAATCATTTTGGCATCGACAATTTCTTTACGGCGTTTGACGCGTATCCGGAGATCTGGATCAAGGACAGCGAGGGCAAGGCAGTGTACGGTTCCGTACAGCCTGAGATGAAGGATGCCCTGCAGCTTCTGTCCGACTGGTATGCGGAGGGGCTGCTCGACAAGGAATTCACGACGCGCACCACGGACGATATTGTGGCGCTCATCTCCGGCGGACAGTGCGGTGCGTACGTCGGCCCGTGGTGGTCGCCGTTCAACCCGGCACAGACAGCTTCCTATGCGAATAAGGATGCAGAGTGGGTGAACGTCAGTGCGCCGGTAGGCTCCGACAATAAGATCAATGGCATCAACACAAAACCTTATGCGGGCTTTGTCGTGGTGCGCAAGGGCTATGAGCACCCTGAGATTGCGATGAAGATCGTCAATATCAACTCGGAGTACGCCAAGAAGGATACCTCGGATGCTGCCAAGGAGATCATAGAGAATCAGACCATCGCGTACTTTAACTGGCCGCTGTACTGCCAGGTGCAGCCCGGAAACAACGCGGAGATCATGACTGCCAATGTGAAGGCGGTCCTGGACGGCAGTGCGGATGTCTCCACGCTGGACACGGAGGAGCTCGGCTATTATGAGTCGGCAGTCCGGTATCAGGAGGCAGTGGACGCAGGACAGAAGGCTGAGTCCGCGGACTATTCCCAGTATATGTCCCGTCTGGTGGCGATCAACAAGTTCAGCGAGGAGCCGGCAAACTTTATGACGCCCGCGTACTTTGAGACGTCGGAGAGCATGAAGACAAAGTGGGCGTCCCTCGAGAAGCTGGAGCAGCAGACGATATTGAAGATCATCGTGGGAGAGGCAGACATGTCCGCTTTCGACGAGTTTGTGGATAACTGGACATCTGCGGGCGGTCAGACGATCACGGAAGAGATCAACGAGGAGCTCTCCGCGAAATAGTCCGATCGGTCTTCAGGACAAGGATATTCAGGATATGAGATTGTTTACAGAAAGATTTGAATAGAAAATGGAAATGGAGGGGGTTCTATGAGACAGGGAAATAAGACAGCCGCCGCCGGGGGGAAGACGGAGTTTGCGGGCAGGGAGAAGAGAATGTTCCACCTGATGCTGCTGCCCGGCATGATCATGCTGTTCCTGTTCGTTTTTGTACCGCTGTTCGGCTCTTTGATGGCGTTTCAGAACTATGTTCCTGCCAAAGGGATCTTTGGCTCAAAATGGGTAGGGCTCGACAACTTTCAGTTTATCTTCAGCCTTCCCGACAGCCGGCAGGTGTTCGTGAACACGCTGGTCATCGCTTTTGCGAAGCTGATCTTCAATATCATCGTGCCGGTGTCGTTTGCGATCCTGTTAAATGAGATCACGGTCGGCATCTGCAAGAAGTTTTTCCAGACCGTTGTGTATCTGCCGCATTTCCTGTCGTGGGTTGTGCTCGCGACGGTCGTGACCAACATGTTTTCGCTCTCCGGTCCCTTTAACGCGCTGGTCACAGCGTTTGGGGGAGAGCCGGTACAGTTTCTTGCAGACAACAACTGGTTCCGCCAGGTGATCGTGGCGACGGATGTGTGGAAGGAGTTCGGTTACAACTCCGTGGTATATCTGGCGGCCCTGACAGGCATTGACTTAGGACTGTACGAGGCGGCTTCCATCGACGGGGCAAACCGTTTTGAGCAGACGCTCCACATCACACTGCCGAGCCTGATGCCGACGATCATACTGATGACCGCGCTGAACCTCGGAAATATTCTGAATGCAGGATTTGACCAGATCTTCAACCTTTACAATCCGATCGTGTATGAGACAGGGGATATCATTGATACATATGTGTACAGGATCGGTATGGTTGAGCGCCAGTACAGTATCGGTACGGCGGTCGGACTGTTCAAATCGGTTATCAGTTTCCTGCTGATCATGGGTGCCAATAAAGGGGCAAAGAAACTCACCGGCAGCGGTATCTTTTAAGGAGGGGATGGAATCATGGTAAAGAAATTAAATGGCAAAAGAGTTGTCTCCATGGTGATCGTGTGGGCGGTCGTGGTGATCCTCACGCTGAGCTGTCTGCTTCCGCTGATCAATATGCTTGCGATCTCCCTCAGCGGGAGCGATGCGGTTGCCGCGAACGAGGTGGGCTTTATCCCGAAGGATTTTACGCTCGTCACCTACAAGAAACTGCTGGAAGACGCACAGTTCTGGAAATCGTTCCTGATCTCGGTGGAGAGGGTGATCCTGGGACTGCTCATCAACATGTTCTTCACAGTGAGCATGGCGTATCCGCTCTCCAAGAGCAGGAAACGCTTTCCGGCGCGCGAGGTCTACATCAAGTTCGTCATTTTTGCAATGCTGTTTTCCGGCGGCATCATTCCGCTGTTCATGGTAGTCAGCAATCTGCATCTGACCAATACGATCTGGGCGCTGGTGCTCCCGGGTGCCGTTCCCGTGTTCAATGTCATCCTGCTGATCAACTTCTTCAAGGGTGTGCCGGAATCGCTGGACGAGGCGGCGCGGATCGACGGTGCGAGCCCGATCGAGATCCTGGTAAAAATCTATCTGCCTGTATCTCTCCCCGCACTTGCGACCGTGGCGCTGTTCTCCATAGTCAACCATTGGAACGACTATTTCTCGGGGTTGATCTACATGAGCAAGTCGGCGATGTACCCGCTGCAGACCTATATCCAGCAGCTCACGGTGGACATCACGCAGGTGACGGACGCAGAACAGCTAAAACAGATGGCGTCCATGAACAACCGCACGTTCAACGCGACCAAGATCGTGGTTTCCACGATCCCGCTGCTGATCATCTATCCGTTCCTGCAGAAATATTTTGTGTCCGGCATGGTGATCGGCGCAGTAAAGGAATAGCACAAATCATACGATTTATATAGTGAGAGAGGCTCCTGCGGTCAGTCGGGAGTCTTTCGCATCCTAAGGCATGAATGCCTGTAATGAATGCCAATAAGTAAGGAGATGTTTGTATATGGCAATTGTAGTGGAAAAAAACGGCAGGCTGTTCAACCTGCACACGGCGGACAGCACCTATCAGATGTATGCCGATGAGTACGGCGTACTGCTGCACACCTATTATGGAAAGCGGATCGACGGGGAAAATCTTGCGGATCTGATCTTTCAGGTGGATGTGGGATTCTCGGGCAACCCGGAGGAGACGGTGGGAAACCGCGAGTATTCGCTGGACTGTCTGCCGCAGGAGCTTCCCTCTGACGGTGTGGGTGACTACCGCGAGAGCTGTATCTCACTGCTGCATGAAAATGGCAGCATGGCGGCGGATTTCCGCTTTGAGAGTTATGAGGTATTTCCGGGTTCCTACAAAGTGGCGGGGATGCCTGCGCTGTACGACAGTGACGGCGAGAAGGGCGAAACCCTTGTGATCACCATGCGGGAGAAGGCGTCCTCGGTGGTCGTGCGCCTGTGCTATGGCGTGTTTGAGAAGGAGAATGTGATCACCAGGGCAGTCCGCGTTGAAAACCGCGGGGAGAGCCGCGTTGTGCTCGACAAGTGCCTCAGCTGCTGTCTGGATTTACAGTTTGGGGAGTATGACCTCATCACCTTTGCGGGCAGGCATACCATGGAGCGCGGGCCGGAGAGGAACAGGGTGCGCCGCACGAAACTCGAGGTCGGCAGTATGCGCGGGACTTCCAGCCATCAGTACAATCCAACGGCGATCCTCTGTGTGCCGGACGCGACGGAGGATTACGGCGACTGTTACGGGCTGTGCCTGGTGTACAGCGGCAATTTTACGGCCTGTGCACAGATGGACCAGCGGGGACAGACGAGGGTGCTGATGGGGATCAACCCGGAGAAGTTTTCGTTCCGTCTGGAAAAGGATGACTGCTTCGACGCGCCGCAGGTGATACTGAGCTACTCGGACGCTGGGCTTTCCAGGCTATCCTGGCAGTATCACCGGATCCTGCGGGAGCACATGTGCCGCGGGAAGTATCAGCACGCAAAGCGGCCGGTGCTTCTCAATAACTGGGAGGCGACGTATTTTCACTTTAACCAGGAGAAGCTGATCTCGCTCGCAAGGCAGGCGGCGGAACTCGGCATTGAGATGCTGGTGCTCGACGACGGCTGGTTTGGAAAGCGGGATGATGACAACAGCGGACTGGGGGACTGGTATGCCAACGAGCGGAAGCTGGGCGGCAGCCTGAAGGAACTGGGCGATCAGATCCACGCGCTGGGCATGAAGTTCGGACTGTGGTTTGAGCCGGAGATGATCTCGGAGGACAGCGACCTCTACAGGGCACATCCGGACTGGGCGATCACAATACCGGGCAGGGAGCCGAACCGCGGCAGGAATCAGCTCGTGGTGGACATGAGCCGCGCGGATGTGCGGGCGTACTTATTTGAGCGGCTCTCCGACATACTGGAGCACGCGCCCATCGACTATGTCAAGTGGGATATGAATCGGAGCATCTGTGACATCTACAGCCGCCAGTTTGCCGGAGACCGGACAGGCGAGGTCTACCACCGCTTTGTGCTGGGCGTGTACGAGCTGATGGAGCGCATTATACAGCGGTTCCCGGATATCTTATTGGAGAGCTGCAGCGGGGGCGGCGGGCGGTTTGACGCGGCGATGCTGTACTATTCGCCGCAGATCTGGTGCAGCGACAACACGGATGCGGTGAACCGGCTCGATATCCAGTATGGCACGTCCTTCTTTTACCCGGCCAGCAGCGTAGGTGCTCATGTGTCTGCGGTGCCAAATCACCAGACAGGGCGTGTCACGCCGTTTGCCACGAGAGGCCATGTGGCGCTCTCCGGCAGCTTTGGCTACGAGCTGGACTTAAATCGGATCACCGACGAGGAAAAGGCGATGGTGCGGGAGCAGATCGCGGATTTCCATAAATATTATCAGCTGACGCACGAGGGGACGTACTACAGGCTCACACCGCCGGGCGGCAGGTTCTGTGCGTGGGAGTTTGTCGACGAACAGCGTGACCATGCGCTGCAGACGCTGGTGATGACCTCGGCGGAGAGCAATCCGCTCCCTGTGCACACTACAGTCAAGGGACTGTCGCCCGACAAGTATTACCGTTGTTCCGCCGACAGCCAGATCAGGACCGGACGGACATGGATGAACGCCGGGCTCACGCTGCGCAAGATCCCGCATGAGTACGAGAGCGTGCTGATAGAGTGGAGTGCGGTGGATGAATAGTATAGTTTCATAAGAAAGGAGAAGCGTATGGAAAGGAATGTCAGAATAACATGGCAGTACAAAGATAACGGGACGTTTGCGCTGCTCTGGGGAGACACTGCAGTCCTGACAGGCTACGCAAAAGCGTATCATGTCGACGGCAGGGGGATCGACACCAGGACAGCAGTCTTAAAAAGGCAGGAAATGACGCATGGGGAGAGAGGGCAGGTACTTACATTTCATGCGGAAAACGGTCTGTGCCTGACACAGCGCCTGTCCTTTTCTGACGATGGCACACCGATGGTCTCCTGCGCGCTGTCCGCACAGGACGGACAGCCGGTGGAGACGAACCGGCTGCTGCCGCTGATCGCGGAGGGGCTGGGCGACAACGCGCCCAGGATATGGAAGAGCATCTGGAGCAAGATGCTGCTGGTTCCCTACGACAATACGATGTGGCTGCGCTACGAGGCACAGCCGCTGCGCGCGGGGCGAAAGAGCTATGATATGACCGTTCTGTTTCAGGAGGACAGCAGGGAGGGGCTGCTGATCGGTGCGGCAGATTTCTCTGTGTGGAAGAATGTCATCATCTGCTCGGGAACCGATGCGAAGAGTTTCTGGGTACAGAGCGGCATCGCGGACGAGGGGACGCACGACAGCGTCCCACACGGCAGCCTCATCGGGGAGAGCGTGGAATCCGCGCGCTTTTATGTGCTGTACGGCGCAGATTACAGGCGCGTTCTCGAGGATTACGGCGATCTGCTGGCGGAGGAAGGCGGTCATCTGACATGGACGGAGGGCGTGCCGTTTGGCTTTAACAGCTGGGCGGGACTGGCATTCCGGCTGAATGAGGACAATTTTCGCAAGACCGCGCAGTTTGTGCGCGGAGCGCTGCGGCCGGAAGGTTATGAGAATCAGGGACTCACTTATATGAATCTGGACGCCGGGTGGAGTGTCATCCCGGAGGAAAACCTGATATCGCTTGTTCGGGAGCTGCACGGGAGCGGCCAGAAGGCGGGGATCTACGATTCGCCCTTTGCCTTTTTTGGCAAGGACGAGGATATTGAGAACGAGATCCCGGGCGCGCCGGGTCATCGGTTTTCGGAGATCCTGCTGCGGGATTTTGACGGAAATCCGCTTGCCCGGGTGGACGGGGCAATCCCTCTCGACGTGACGCATCCCGTCTGGCGGCAGCAGATGGAGTGGAAGCTGTCCCGCTTTGTGCGGTGGGATTTTGACTATGTGAAGCTCGATTTTATGACGCACGGCGGCATGGAGGGGTGTCATTATGACCGGAATATCCGCACCGGGCGGCAGGCCATCGAGACAGGGTATCGCCTGATCGCCGGCTATCTGTCGCCTGAGCGGATCGGAAAGCCGTTTTTTATCAGCCTTTCCATCGCGCCGCTGTTTCCGTGCGGTTTTGGCCATGCGAGGCGGTTCTCGTGCGATGCGTTCGGGACGAACGAGGACGTGGAGTACGTGCTCAACGCCCAGACCTACGCATGGTGGCAGAGCGGGCGGCTGTATGCGCTCAATGATCCGGACCATATCTGTCTGCTGAAGGGTGTCTTCACGGACAGGGACAGCCTGGAGGGGGAGGCACGGGCGCGCTACACCTCGGCGGTGATCGCCGGTACGGTGATGATGCTCAGCGATGATTTTGAGCGTCCCGAGGCGCGCAGCCGGGCGGAAAAGCTGGCGACGAACCGCGAGGTGAACGCGCTCGCCGCATCGCGTGTGTCCTTCTGTCCGGTGGAGTCCGCGGGCGCTTCCGCGTCGGCAGCGTTCACAGCCGCGGTGGACGGGAAGCAGTGTCTGGCGCTGTTTCACTGGCGGGAAGGCGATGAGACGGTGCAGGTGGAGTGCGGGCACGCGGGGATCCGTCCGGGAATCCGTTACAAGGAGCTGTGGAGCGGAGAGCAGATGCAGGACGAGGACGGTGTCCTCAGCTGGAGAGCGCATGGCTGCGATGCGGTGCTGCTGAGGGAACTATAGAGGTGAGTGACGGCTGCGCGAGGAGCTGTCGGATAGACGATGATAAAGCGGGACAGCCCTGCATTCCTTTATCCGTTATGGGTAGGGGATGCAGGGCTGCTTTTTATGCACACGGGCGTCCAAATGAAAAAAGTCAGCATGAGCTGACGGACGCCCGGCGCGTCGAGTAGGGGAAGCCGGTACATCCCTGCTCGATTGCACACGGGCGTCCAAATGAAAAAAGTCAGCATGAGCTGACGGACGCCCGGCGCGCGGGTGCCTGTCAAAGGTCGGAACAGTGATAGCAGTAAGTCTGACCAGTTATAGAATCTGACGGTTAAAACTGGTATGTTTATTTTACAATATACTTTATGAAGGAGGACATACAAATGCAGAAAAAAGTGTGGAAGAAAAGAATACTGGGTCTGACAGCGGCTGCGATGGCTGTGCTCGTGACGGCGTGCGGCGGTTCCGGCACGGAACAGCAGAGCGGGGCCGAGCCCTACACGGTCACGCTGGTGCTCAAGGGCTCCCAGCAGCCCGACGAGGAGCGGATCGAGCAGAAGGTGAACGAGATCCTGGAGAAGGAACTGGACGCGCGGCTGGATCTGGTTGTGCTGCCGTGGGCGAGCGCTGACCAGCAGATCCAGCTGATGCTGGCAGGGGATGAGAAGATCGATATGCTCTACACGACGGGGACGACTGCCGTGCAGTATATGAACAGCGGGCAGATCGTCGACATGACAGCGCTGATCGACGAGTACGGCACGAACCTGAAAGAACTCTATGGGGAGGACGTGCTCAAGTCCAACAGCGTGGACGGGTTTGTGTACGGCGTTCCGAACCAGATCGAGCGCGGCAGCATTCCGGCCATCTATATGCGGAAGGATCTGGTGGAGAAGTATCAGATCGACACGTCCGCCATCCATGAGCCGAAGGATATGGAAGCCGTGTTTGAGACAGTCCAGGCGGGGGAGCCGGATATGAAGATGCTGTTCTCCGCCAACGAGGATGCGCCGCTAAGCCGTCTGTTCAACGGGGACAATCTGGCGGATAACAACTATCTCGGCGTGCTGCTGGACCAGGAGAACAGCACGACGATCGTGAACCTCTATGCCAGCGACTGGTACAGGGAGACGGCGAC
>VSNO01000165.1 GCA_009774375.1 Lachnospiraceae bacterium | reverse complement strand
AGAAAGGGACGGACCGCCGGATTGCTGACGCCCGCACAGCCGATGCCGACTGCCGCGCAGTCATCCGCCGCAAACCCGCTCTCCGCCAGCGCATCCCTGAGCTCCGCCAGCGCCTGCGCGATGCGCGCCGGACCTGCACTGTTGTAGTTCAGACTCCCCGCCGACAGACGGCAGTGCTCCCGCGTCCCGTCCCACACCAGAACCTTTGTGGACATCCCGCCGCCGTCCATGCCAATATAATATCTCTCCATTTCAACCCCCTATCCGCCGGCACTGTGCCGCCTTGTTTTCTACATAGTATTCCATTTTGTATGTCGTGTCAATTGATTTTTGAAATTTTATTTTAAATTATATTTGATATTTATGATTTTTTATTTTATACTCAGAATGAGAAATCTCTTGCTTTTTCACTTCCGTTCTTCTACAATATACCATAATGGAGAACCGCACAGATGTACAACGAAAGGTGGAATCATTATGACAACGATCGAATTGAAAGCCCAGAGTATCTACCCCGAGATCAGCAGGTCCGAACAGCTGGCGGCGGACTATTTCATAAAAAACAAAGAGGACATCTTCAAATATCCCCTCGCTGCCCTCGCGGAACGTTCGGGAACCAGCCAGGGCGCGTGGGTGCGCTTCTGCAAATCCATGGGGTACGACGGACTCAAAGGTCTGAAAAAGGCTCTTTTCAACGAGACGAACAAATCCATCGCCCCCGCTCCCAAGACAGAAGTCCTCTTCACGGACGTGAAGGATTTCTCCTCGGTTCCCGCCATCGCTGACACCGTACATAACAACTGCATCGCGTCCATCAACATGACCTACCATCTGTTTGACGAAGAGGTCATGGAATGCGTCGCCCGGTGCATCATCCAGGCGCGCACCGTCCGTCTGTTCGGTATCGGCGCATCCGGCCTGGTCGCCTGTGACCTCTACCAGAAGCTGCTGCGCCTCGGCTACAGTGTCAGCTACGACTCCGATTATCATGTCGCCTTCACCTCCGCCACCATCAGCACTGCGGAGGATGCGGCGCTGCTCTTTTCCAATTCCGGTGAGACCCCCGAGATCCTCCACATCGCGGATATCCTGAAAAAGAACGGCACGACCATGATCGGCATCACAAAGCACACAGTCAATCCGCTGACGCAGAAGTGCGATTATGTGCTCTACATGAGCTCCCTGGAGATCAGCAAGCGCAGCGGGGCGACCAGCTCGAGGATCGCCCAGCTCTTCCTGTCAGACATCCTGTTCACCACGGTCGCCAACTTAGACTACGCCAATATTGAGAACAGCCTGGAGAAGAGCTATTCCCTGTATGTTTAAAACCTGAAATAAGGACTTGCTCCGGCGGTCAGAAAATGAAACAAAATAAGGAAACTGTATCACCAATAAGCAATAAAAAAAAATCACGCCGCATTTTTATTTCAAAATACACGTGATTTTTGTGTCCATCAAATTGGATTCTTCGTCTATTATATTTTCTGGTATACATTGCCATTTAACACGTTCATTGCACCTTTTTATACAATGTTTCCTGTCCGCCCAGATCTGTCATTATCTCTCAACTTCCTTACATATTTATCTGCATTTCGCCCCCGCTCCGTGGCATCCATAACAAATTGTTTTAAATCTACAGCTTCTTTTTGTTTTGTGTCAGATGTTCCCAACAATCCATTTACACCAAAAGCTTCTCCTGTTCCTCCTGGACTTTTTCTGATGTTTGCTTACAGACTTCTTCAGCAGGTTCAAAAATCACCTCACCCTTAAAACCATCCACTACGGCCTTCATAACAGCTGCCGCATATATAATCTGAAATCATTACCCTGGAACAGTACGAAGCCCTTCCGGAAAACAGGCGAGTAGAAGTCTTTGAAGGTGTTGTCTATGATATGGCCAGTCCGTCAGAAATCCACCAGACAATTTCCACAGAGCTGACTACTATCCTCAACACCTATATCAAAAGCAAGAAAGGCTCCTGCAGGGTGTTTCATGCTCCATTTGATGTCAAACTTGATGATAATCCTCTTATAATTGTCCAGCCTGATCTTATGATTGTATGTGACAAGGATAAATTGGACGGAAAACGTTGCAACGGTGCACCAGACTTCATCATTGAGATTGTTTCACCTGGAAATCCTTCTGATGATTATATTCGCAAGCTATATTTTTATAAAAATTACGGTGTGCGTGAATACTGGATTGTAGACCCACGCCGTCAAAAAGTAATTATTTATTACCTTAGTCAAACAGATTTCGAAATGGAAACTTATACTTTTCAAGATAATATCAAAGTCAATATCTATGATGATCTATATATTGATTTCTCTGAACTGAATTTAGGTATCTGAAATATGTACTTATTGTGTATAACGAAAATGGAACCCCTGCTGCCAACGTGTCATGCTGGCAGCAGGGGTTCCATTTTGGAAGTCAATCCCCTCCAGCGTCGCCCAAAAGCAGCATCTCTCCTTTTCATGAAACAGACTGCCTGCCGCCTGTCAGTGGTTTCCACATACCTCATATAGTTCAATCCGATAAGATTTGTCGCTGGGTAAACGGGATAATACCATTCGACGATATGGTGGAATTCACCGGAAATGAATGATTTTGGCCTTGATATACAGAAAAGCAGGAACTCTCTCGAATCCCTGCTTTTCTGATCGGCGGGAAGTTGGATCAGCTGTCAAGGCCAAGCTTCTTTTTTAATTCGTCCATGATCTCATATGCGCTGTACTGCATGGGAATCTCATAGTCCTCCTCCGGCCTGTGCTGTGTGTCCCACACCTGCGCGTAAAACGGGTTCTGCCTTGCCATTTTGGGATAAGCCCATGATTTTTTCATGCATTCCGGACACCAGTGCCCCCCGTGCAGCACCGCGTTTACAGACATCTGGAATACATGGCCGGATGCACACTTCCATTTTACCGGGGTATAGATATCCTTCACACCCTTCTCCAGATATGTTCCTCCCCTGTATTCGGCAGCTTTGGAAAGATCCTCTGCCCCCAGGTTTTCAATTCCTTTTTCTTCATCGTATCCATGATTCAAATAGCTTTCAGTCTCGTCCGGATGGTGCAGTTCAAAGGACTTTGCGGCGTGCTTTTCTTCCAGTGAACCGAAGAATGCCTGTATCCACTCTTTTTCGTTATTTTCCTCCATCCAGACCGGTCCCATGCGCTTTGCGGCGATCTCCTTGTTGTGGGCTCTCATGGCTGCCGCGTCTGGCATCATGGCCGCGATCATCGGGTTTGCCATCATGCGCTCCATCTCCGCTTTTACGGCGCCCCAGTATATATCGCCCGGAATCTGCCTGAAATGCAGCTGCTCTTCCAGTTTGTCCGAATCCGTGTAATAATGCCCATGAAAATTAAAGTGTGCCACATCCTGCGGGTCGTAGATATCCTCATATTTGATTCCCATCGGTTCCAGCGACATTCCTGCCAATTCCCATGTGGCGAAACGGTAATCCTTACCGCTGCTCAGATTATATGCCTTGCGCCAGAAGCTCTCGTCTACCCAGTCCTCGCAGAGATTTGCCATACAGATCCCGGAATCGACAGAAGTGCTCCATTCAAGAACATTATTGGCTGGCTGATGGAATACAATCGGCTCTTCCCCTGCCCCTTCCGCGCTGGGATGCTGTCCTGTCTGCCGTATGGAAACCCAGTATTTCAGCCCGCTGTCAAATACAGCCGCCTCGGAAAATACTTTTGACACCGCGTAATAATCGTGGATGGACGGATTCATCGGATCGCCCACACGCCCGAAATGTACCGGCTCCAGGCGGCTTCCTGTCATGGCCACTGTACCCACATACGCAAAATGCACCTTGTCCGGGCAGGGCTGTTCCTTGATCGCCTTGATGATATTCAGCGTGGAGCCAATGTTGGTGCGCAGTGTCTGCTCGGGATATTTGTCTGCCGCGGGCGATACCATCGCGCCAATATGGAGCACATAGTCACTGCCGTCCACACATTTCTTTATCGTCTCGTAGTCTGCCATGTCACCCCAAACGATCTCCAGTGACGGGCACAGGTATTTTTTCAGCAGTTTCCTGTTCTTCTCAGACGGCCTTGCCAGAATCCTCACCCGGAAGCGGTTGTTTCTTGACAACAGCTGCTGCATGGTCTGCTGTCCCATAATACCAGTCGCCCCTGTCAAAAACACAAGCTTTTTGGGCTTTGAAACATAAGCGTGTTCTTCCGGATCGTCAAACCGCAGCGCCGCGTCAAAGGCCTCCCTTGTTGCATTGATGGCGCGCCTTGCCATTCCGGCGTCGCCTGTTTCATAGTAACCAATCCCTTTTTCATAGCATACTTTTTCAAGCAGGCTTCCATCCCGTCTGACTGCCCCGACAGCCATCACGGCATAGTCGCATGGAAATTCCACTGTCTTTCCGCCTTTTTCCCCGATGACAGCGCCGTCTTTGATCTCCGTTACTTTTATTTCCGTCACTGGATTGATTCCAGCTGCGTAGATGCTTTCTGTCACACAGATTTTCCTGGTGCTTCCCATGTCCGCACAGAATTCCTTCATCATTTCAAGAACAGTAACTTTCGCACCTTTTTCTGCCAGGTATTCTGCAGTTTCCATGCCGACCATACCGCCGCCGATCACAACGACATTGACATTGCCGGATATGTCTGTTTTTCCATTGAGGACATCATGGGAATTGACAACAAAATCCTTATCCTTTCCCGGAATCATCGGAATAATGGGTGTTGCCCCGATTGCATTGATGAGTGTGTGCGGCATCATCTGCGAAACCAGCTCCGGCGTGACTGCCGTATTCATACGGATCTCAACACCAAGACGTTTTGCTTTTTCGCCCATGGCCAAAACCGCCTTTTTCATCTCCTCTTTTCTCGGCGCTTCCCCCGCAGTCAGGAACTGTCCTCCAAGCTGGTCGGACGCCTCACACAAAATTGGATTGTGCCCTCTCTGCTTTAAGATAATTGCCGCTTCCAGCCCGCCGATTCCGCCGCCTGCAACCAGCACGGTCTCCGGCTTTGCGGCAGGTACAATTTTACATTCTTCTTCCCGTCCCAACGCCGGGTTTCTGAGACACGTGATGCATGGGGAATCCGTGTTTTCGAATCCGTCATAACATCCCTGGTTACATCCGACACAGTAATCAATGTCCTCTGTCTTACCCTCCCTCGCCTTATTGCAGAATTCAGGATCGGCAAGCTGGGCGCGTCCCATGACGACCATGTCAACCTTGTCTTCCTCGAGGATCTGTTCTGCCAGTTCCGGCGTGTTGATTCTTCCGACACCGATCGTTGGCATGCCTGTCTCTTTCCGGATCTTTGCGGCATTGTCAATATTAAACGCTCTAGGAATATCAACAGGAGGCACTTCATACTTCAGTCCGGCAGACAGGATATTACCGCGTGAGATGTCCAGTACGTCCACGCCTGCTTCCCCCGCAAGCTTACAGAAATCAATGACTTCTTCTATCGTCAGCCCGCCATCAAGATAATCGTCATGCGCGTCGATTCTCATGAGCATGGGCATATCCTCCGGAATGTTTGCACGGATCGCGCGGATACAAGCAAGCGGAAATCTGGCACGGTTTTCAAACGAACCGCCATACTCGTCCGTCCTGTGGTTGATACCGCCGGACAGGAAAGAATGCGGCAGGTAATTGTGCGCACAGTGAAATTCCACACAGTCAAATCCGGCCTTCACTGCCCTTGCAGCCGCTTTGCCAAAACACTGGACTATTTCTGCAATCTGTTCCTTCGTGATGCCGGGAATCGTCATTTCCGGGCTGACGGGCATATCGCTTGCCACCAGAATCTGCGCCGTCTGGTCCATGCCTACCGCAAGGCTTCCCTGCCAGAGCTGCAGCCCGGCCTTTCCGCCCGCCGCATGAATGGCGTCCGTCAGGCTTTTCAATCCCGGGATATAGGCATCCTCACTGATCGAAAGAAACCCTCTCGGTGCGCTCGGGCTATGTACACTGCAGACCTCGACAATGTTCAGTCCGCACCCGCCCTTTGCACGCGCCACATGGTAATTGACCAGCTGCGGCGTGACATAGCTTGCTTTTCCGGCAAACTTCGTTCCCATTGCCGGAAGGATCACCCTGTTTTTGAGTTCCATCCCCTTGATCGTGATCGGACTGAATAATTTTTCAAACATAATATGACCTCCTTTGTTTTGATATCTTTTGTTACATTTATTCCCAAATCTTATCAAGCCACGCAAGCGCCAGTGCAGGCCATTGCGCCACAGACTTGAAGTGTTTCTGACTTTGCCGTTGACGCAAATGTTTCCGGCAATGCGGCCGGATTCTGCGCATGCAGTGTTTTCATGGTCTGCCACTGCTGGGTCATGGTGTACAGGCTGCCTTCCCCGATATTGTTGTCCGCCCAGTCCTCATTGGCAAGGCTCATGCCGTGACCACCCTCCATAAACAGGTGAAGCTCGCAGGGAACACCCGCCGCGCGGCATGCCTTTACATACAGGATACTGTTCTCCACCGGAACCAGCTCGTCGGTCAGTGTCTGCCATAAAAACGCCGGAGGCGTATCCTTTGTCACGTGTTTTTCCAGACTGGCCCACGCAAGCTGTTCTTCCGACGCATTTTCTCCAAAAAGCAAGTTAAAACTATCCCTGTGCGCTTTCTCGCCGCTCGTGATGACAGGATAACACAGCAGGACTGCATCCGGACGGTTGGAAACTTCCTGACAGGGTTCTTCTAACAGTTCAGAATCCCCGTAATGCACTGCCAAGCTGCCGACCAGATGCGCCCCTGCCGAAAAACCGCAGCAGGCAATCCTGCCACCCTGTACCCGCAGTTCCGCCGCATTGCCGCGGATATGGCGCACTGCCCTCTTTTCCAGGTGAAATACCCTGCGCATCCGCACTGGCGGATCGTACGGCTCCAGCGGCTGTGCCCGCAGATTTTCCTCATCGTAAGTCATCTCCGCCTTTTCCCCGCGCATCATTGCGGCAACCGTCTCCCTCCAGAAGTCCTCCGCCGCCTTAAGCGGAACTGTCTCCAACTGCGGCAGCGGATCCGGCTCGATCCAGGAAGCTTTCCAGTCCTCTTCTTTCCACAAAGCCGTCTCAAAATATTCCTGCCCGCTCTTTGCTTCCCTTCCCTCCTGATCCCACGCTGTGATCCGATACAGATATCTGCGCCTCGGTTCCAGCGGCTGTCCCGCATATTCGATGTCTGTCGTGTCCCTGCCCGCTGTCCTTGTGCTGTCCCAGACAAGGACGCCGTCCTCCTTCTGTACGATGATCTGATACGCGCTCTGGTAAACATTGTTCTCCTCCGCATCCCATTCCCACGAAAACCGCGGTTTTTCCACCGTAACAGCCAGCGGCCTGTCCATGTGCTCACACTGGATATTTTGAATCTGAACCATCTTTTTACTCCTTCCTAAACCGAATCAATGTCCAATCATTTCGGACATTTATAAGTATAGGGCTGTCAGGAAATACCGTTTACCTGCAATATATTGCTGCATTCTCAAAAGTTCAGACAATATAATGGACAAATACTACTATTTTCCGACAGCCCCATACTATTTCAATCATATAAATATGTTATTTCACTGTATATTCTGCATATTCTCCATCATCGCCGCCAGCCTTGCCGCCGCGTCCGGGTCATTGTTTGCCGCGCCGACCGCCGCCTGCATCATCGCGATTGGCATCATTCCCCCGCTCTGCTGTATCAGACGGATCAAAGGCGTGCCGGATATGATGCTTATCATAAACAGATATTCAGGGTTGCTCTCATCGCCGCCGTAGTTCTGCAGGATTCCGCCCTTCATGCCCTCCATGATCTGCTGTACGACCGGATTCTCTTTCATGTCGTCAAACGTATTTAACAGCGTGTATTCGCCCGGCTTTTCCGTCTCAAAGGGCGCGATCTTACTCCCGTAAATCTTCTCAAAATCACTTATGGAAGGCTTCCCTGACGGACGGATATACCACTGCGGCAGCCTGTCATATCCCAGCGTGTCCACCGTTCCCTGCACATGGATATCCTGCACCAGACAGATATCCGCGCTGGAATTTCCCGCCTGGATCTGGTACTGCCCCGTCAGCACTTCCCAGTTTCCGGTATGCACATCATAGTGCGCAAAGGCTCTTCGGTTCAGCGTGACCGTCACTTCCTTTTCCTCCCCGGCTTCCAGATACACCTTGCAGAAACCTTTCAGCTCTTTCGCTGCCTTGAAGAGATCCGGTGTCCGGTCTGACACATAGACCTGCACGACCTCCGCACCCGCCCGGCTTCCTGTATTTTTCACCCTGCAGGAAACCGCTAATTCTTCGTCCCTCTCTGACAGATTCCATATAAAATCACTGTTTAATATCCTATCACCACATTTTACTTTCAACTCCGAAAGTTCAAACTGTGTATAGCTCAGTCCGTATCCAAACGGAAACTGCACCGGAATCCCCGCCTTTTCATAATAACGGTATCCGACATAGATGCTCTCCGCATACTCCACCTGTCGCGGGTTGACGCCGAATGTCTCTGACGAGGAGCAGTCTGTATAGGAAATCGGGTAAGTCTCCGCAAGTTTCCCGCTCGGATTTACGATTCCATACAGTAAATCCGCGCCCGCCTCGCCGACCGCCTGTCCGCCAAGGTACAGGTTCAGAACCGCTTTTGCATCCGCAAGCCACGGCATTTCCACCGGACTTCCGCCCATCAGCACGACGACGACATTCGGATTCACTTTCGCGATCTCGCTGACCAGCTCGCAGTGGCTCTCCGGCATCGCCATATGCTGTCTGTCATAACCCTCCGACTCATACGAATCCGGAAGTCCCACGACGAGAACTGCCACCTCCGCCTCCTTCGCGCCGTCAACTGCCCGCTGCAGCTCGTCCGCGTTCCTCTCACCGCTCAGCTCATAGGAAGGATAGTATGCGATCTCCCCGCCCGCCGCTTCCATGGCCGCGCGCAGAGCGGGAAGCTTTGTCGGATTGATGTGCGATGACCCGGCTCCCTGATAGCGGACTGTCTCCGCCATCGCGCCGCACAGGGCGACTTTCGCCGTCTCCCGCAATGGCAGAAGCCCGTTCTCATTTTTCAGCAGCACAGCGCTCTCCGCCGCGATCTTTTTCGCAAGGTCGTGATGCGCCTCCACGTCAAACGGGTATCCGTCCGAAATGTCTTTGCGCGTTTCCCGCGCCTTCCATGCCAGTCTGATGATCCGCTCCACACAGGCGTCAATG
>VSNO01000164.1 GCA_009774375.1 Lachnospiraceae bacterium | reverse complement strand
AATTACTTTTTTAGTAGTATTTCGTTTTGGTAAAGAAGATTACTATCTGACCAATATTGCAAGTATATCGTCAACTGGGGCGCAGCCATATCGGTTGGGTACATGTTGTAATATAGATAACTGCAAAGTCGCGTATTTTTCACAACAGCTCAGAACAGACTATACGATATTTTTTGAAAACAGGATAGAGCGTGAGAACGCATCAGGGATATTGAGGACGTTGGATGGGCTGGGACAGTGCGATTATTCAGAGATGAAAGGTTTTGTCTTGAGGAAGCGGGCTATTGAAGATTTAAAGAAATCAGAAGTAAAGGGGATGCTGAACCGGGAGCTTTGTTATCAGTTTTCTTTGCTGAGAAATGTTGGTATAGAAAAATTATGCAAGTATATGGACACTTCGCCGAAAAGTAAATTTGTGATTTATAGTTTGAAGTCGGGAGAGGCGTTCGAGAGATTTGATCTCAGAGACTGTCATAATAGTTCAAGGATAAAGGAATTAGAGGAAAAATATATGAAAATGCCGGATGCTGCGATCGGATTCTTTTCTTCCGGGCAATATGCAAAATTTATGTTTCTGGCAAAAATATATTGGTTTTTGGAAGGCTATCATAAAGATGCTATACACTATAATCAGATCTGTAACGGGGAGAAAGGCCAGATTTTTCCGATGGAGGATGCTTTGCAGCAAGGTGAAACGGCACTTGTTTTCATTGATGAGGGGGAAGTGTACTATCATCCGGAGTGGCAGAGAAGGTATTTATCGACATTGTTGGACATGTTGTGCGTGGTAAAGGAAAAGACAAAGATACAAATTATTCTTACAGCCAATTCACCATTTGTGATCTCGGATGTGATGAAGGAGGATGTGCAGTATCTTTCAGATAAAAAGGAAAAATTTGAAAATACGTTGGGACAGAACATACACAAGCTGTTGAAAAAGAATTTCTTTATGGATTATACAATTGGAGAATACAGTAGAAAGCTGCTTGAGACAATAATATCCCAGCTGACGAATGAAAAAAATACGAAATCTGAAGATAGTGTGGACATTTATCATTATTTTGATGATACGCAGGACAAGTACAGGATGATAGGATTTCTGATTCAGCAGATTGGCGAACCTATATACAGGGATAAATTAGAGAAAATGCTGCTTAGAAGGATGGAATCAAGGGAAGAGACAAAGGAGATCCGGATTCGCGAGCTGGAGAGACAAAAAGAAGATTTGGAAAAGGAGCTGGCGAAATTAAGGGGGAAGAAGAATGATCCAGATGCGACAGTATGAGGGAAGTGTAGAAGACAGATATTGGGAATGTGTCAATAAAGAAATTGATCTATCGGTACAGCAGGAGATTCTCCGAAGCAGTAAGAACTTCATGCCGTCAGATTTTTTCTCGGACAATCCAGACTTTAGGGAGCTGGTATTGGCACCTTATGCCAAATTAAAAAAAGCGTATACATATATTGAAAAAAATGTAGACAATATGTGGGCGGAATGCTTTGTGCAGAATAGCAAGAAGAAGTGGGATAGGAAGCCGTTATATGCGGTTCTCTATGACAGTTATAATAAAATTTCGCAGAACACGGACGGCGGGGTTAAGATGAATGTTTTTCTGGTACAAAATACAGGGCTCACGGTATGCCCGTATTGTAATCGGGATTATATCAACAGTCGTTCAGAGGAATTGGCAGGTGCACAACTGGATCATTTTTATCCGCGCTCAAAATATCCTGTATTTTCAGTATGTCTTTATAATCTGATTCCGAGCTGTTGGAATTGCAACCGGATAAAGCAGGATAAAATGCAGAAATTTGCGTCTCCCTTTGATGAGGAAGTTGACTGGGAAAATAGTGTCAGATTTACCTATATACCATTGGATGTTGAAAGGAAAAAAATAGTCATTGATTCAATACAGCCTGTTAGAAATAACATAAAAACGATGCAAATAGAAACTGCTTATCAGATTCATGAAATGGAGGTGAACGAACTGCTTGATAAAGTCCAGATGTACCAGGAAACACAGCTGGAGGAATTTAACAAAGTGCTGGGTGAAGTGGGGTTGACAGAGCAGGACATGAAAACTATGGTGTTTGGACCTGAAATTACGGAGGAAAATATGCGGAAGAAGCCATTGGGCAAAATGCTCCGGGATCTGGAACGGGAGTTGGGAATCTATTGATGTTATGAAATAATGGCTTTTGGTTATTAAGCCCTCATTGATGAGGAATTTGACGGGGAAACATGAATGGTGGTCTTTTTAACAAAAAGCGATATTGGCCAATTCTGTCTCTTGTTCATATAGACGGAGAATGATATGCTGATGATAGTATATTTATAAAAAATGACGAGAAATAAAATGTAACGCATATTGGCAGCGCGTGTTTGGATGGACAAAAATCAATTTGCCAGACGAGGTAAAAGAAAGGAAACGGCGATGTATCATACGGATGATCAGGAGTGCATTTCAAAAAAAGACAGCGCTTTTCTCACAGGCGAAGAGCTTTTGGAGATGGACGGAATGTTGTTTAAAGCAGGCGATGAATTAGCGGGAAAGATCGGCGAGATCGGTGAGATCTTAAGAAAGAAAGACAGTGCTGCCCGGAGGCTGCAGGAAGCGTACCGCGCTGTTGCGGCGGCATTGAATGAGCGGGATGCGGCTCTGGAGGATCAGGTCAAAGAGCTGGGTGAAAGGGAGAAGAGAGAGAAGGAACTGGAATGTGGATGCGAAAAGCTGCGGCAGGAGTATGCGGAGCTTCAGGCGGTCAACGGTACACTCCGGACGAGGCAGGCTGATATGGCTCAGAGACAGGAGAACAGCCTGCGGCAGATCCAGGAACTTGAGGATGTGATTTCCGCAAAGGAAAAGAACTGTCAGCTGTTGGAGGAGAAGTGCAGCCAGATCCGGAAGGAGTACAGTCAATATTACACAGATGCCAGAAACGATAAAGAAAAGGCGGAGTCCGCCATGGAGCGGCTCCAAAATGAACTTGCGGCGGAGAGGCAGCATGCAGAGATCCTGCAGAGAGATCTGGATAAAGAACTGGCGGAAAAGGAACAAAGAGAGCGGGAAATGCAGGATCTGAGAGACCAGCTGCAAACAGAAACCAGTAAAGCAAACGTTCTTGACCAGAAAGTGCAGCAATATGCAGTGCAGGAACAAAGAATGCCCATTGTCATGAAACTGTATCAGGCATATAACAGTATGATGGAGAAGCGGGATGAACTTCCGGAAGAATTGTTTGAACGCCTGCAGAATGTGGTTCCGACGGATCATTTTGACAGTTTTCTGCCCAAAGTATTGAAGCCGTCCTTTCCGATCTCGTATTATCTGTCCGTACAGGCTTTTATGGCGATGTACAGTCACAATGGGCAGATGTCGGGCGAAGCCATGCGGGAAGCGCTCCGTGTTTCCGATGATCTGCTGTCAGCAGTGTTTGATTTTGGAAGCGAGTACTTTAAAGAAGAAAAGCTGATCCGCCTTGACCGCAAGGCGGGAGACCAGTTTGATCATTATATGTGCAAGTATATTGATGGAAACGGAGGAATGTATGGAACGATAGTGAGAGTGTGGCTGCAGGGATTCCGGGATGAAAAGAATAATAAAATATATTGTTCTTATGTGGAAGGGGAGTAATTATGCCAGTAGTGAGAGAAGCGTATCTGACTTCAAAACAGATGGAGCGTATCGGGATCCCGGATGCATCGGCTGTTTATAGCGAAGATATGAAGGAACAAAGGAGGGCGGCTGCACATGTGGCAAAAGAGCTCTGCGAAAGCCCTTATTTTCCGCTTTATGAGGAATCGGATATGAGCAGTCCGGCTGCCTATTATTTTACGGGTGAGGGGGTCATTATCCCGGCCGGGGATAATGCGCTAAAAAAGAAGATATATGACGAATGGCGTCATTTGATGCCTGGCCAGACGGAGCAAAAGTATCTTTCTGCGTCAAACGACCAGACTGCGCGGCTGCATACATATCTCAACCAGTTTTTAAGATCGAATGGAACGGTAAAGGAGCCGTCCTTTTCCTTTTTGCGACTGGTCGATTATCTGTTATTCCGGGAGGGGGCGGATTGGAAGTATTATAAGATAATCTGCTGGCGCCCGGGAAGCTTTAAGGGATTTCCACTGCCGGTATGGTGCTATCCCCTTGCGGGCGGGGAGGATTTTCTGGACAGCTGGGTTAGGCTGTGCCGGGAATATGGGTTAGTCCCGAATGCTGAGGAGATTTTAGCCTGGCTGCAGGATCTGCCAGGGGCGGAGACGGTCGATCTCACCATGGAACAATATCAAAAACTGAAAAAGCACTGGCGGGAGGCTGATCTGACACGTCTGGGCAGTAAGTATTACTGCCTGTCGGAGGGGGTATTTAACGATGGACGATGCTGGGAGGTCTTCGAGAATGCACAGGCCAGTCCTGGTAAGATCCGATGCGTATTTCCGGAGGGGGAGTGGCTCATCGCGGATGAGCCCCTGGTAAATATCGTGAAGGGCGGTATGGTTTCCATAGACTTTGGCACAAAAAATACAGTGGTGGTGATCAGCGACCAGCCGAACAGCTATTATACGCTGAAATCCAAAAATGAGCATACGGAGGGCGACTCACTGTATCCTACTGTATTAAAATTCTGCAGCCTTGAGAAGTTTCTGGAAGCATATGAATCAGAGTGCGGCAGACCTGAGACCTGTTGGGAAATGTTGTCGATCGATGGTTCGGCACATGAGGGGGGAAGCTCGGATTCGGCATTGGGAATTTTTCGCGGCCTGAAGCAATGGATGATGGATCCGGGGTCAAAGGATACCATACTGCGGCAAAAGGGAGCGCCTGACAAACCGATCGTACTCAGCGAATATGCCTCTGACAATAACAGGATAGATCCGATTGAGCTGTATGCCTATTATCTGGGCTTGTATATCAACAATAATCAGGATAATAAAATATTTATGCGTTACCGTCTGTCCTTTTCGGTGACATGCAGGGAACATATCCGGCGTAAGATGAACGAGAGTTTCCGGCGCGGACTTATGAAATCACTTCCATCCAGTATTGTGAACAGCAAAAGGATGGAGGATTTCATTGTCGACTGTACCTGCACCGAACCGGCGGCTTATGCAGTGTGCGCGCTGGCATGCATGGGGATGCCGGCACAGTGTCAGGACTATTTTTTCTATGGGATCTTTGACTTTGGCGGCGGAACCTGCGATTTTAATTACGGGATTTGGGGACTGGAGGAAGATCATAAGCTGCACAGGAAAAAATATAAGATCTGGATGCTGGGCGACGGCGGCGATCCGTTTCTGGGCGGCGAGAATCTCCTGGAACTTCTGGCAGTACAGGTGTGCATGGATCAGAGGGCGTGGTTCAGGGATCATGGGTTCAAAATTTCCCGTCCCCGCTGCTATGAAGGCGGAAATGAAGACTTTTTCGCCGCTTCCTTTGAGGCCCAGAATAATCTGGAATGCCTGGTGGATCAGCTCCGGGCTCCGATCTGGGAGAGGCCGGACGATCGTGATCAGGAAAGCGGCGAATTTGAGATCCTTGTATCTGGACTGATCCCTGAGAGGGGGGATGGCAGTCATCCCGTTGCGACGGAGCTCAAGCTTTCGCGCAGATCATTGGAGAAATTGATATTGAGCCGTATCGATGAAGGCGTATCGGCATTTTTTAATACCTGTTATCAGATCCTGGAGGAGCAGGGGAAAAAAGAAGTGCCGCAGCTGTGCGTATTCCTCGCAGGAAACTCCTGCCGGTCCAAGTGGGTCAGGGTGGTGTTTGACCGCTACATCCGCGAGGAGCTGGACCACCGTTATATAGAAAATGTATGTCTGTGTGATCCGATGGGATCACCCGAATTTGTAAAACACATCCCGTCAGCTTTGTGGGATGAAGATCAGATCGGGAGAATGGAGAGCAGCATTTCCAGACTTGGGGATCTTGACGGCAAGACCGGAGTCGCATACGGGCTGGCGTTATATGGGGAACTGGTTGAGATCGAAGATATCAGTGTGAAAAACAGTCTTTCGTACTATTTGGGGACGAGAAGCTTTTTCGGCGTCGATGTGTTAAGCGGTGCGCACGGTGACAGACTGGCGATCGGGGAGAGTGTTCCTTTTGCCGCTTCCGCTGTCTGCGATCTGTATTATACCAGGATGATCCCAAAGGGCGGTGTGCTGACCGGGGTGAAGACGATCATGCTGAACGGGCAGCAGATTCCGGCACTGGAAGACATGACCTGTTTTGTCAGGGCGGACAGCCAGACAGAGATCAGTATCTTTGCTGTTTCGGGCGATGATCCTGAGAAACATGATCCTGAGGAGGAGCTCGTTGTCGATCTGCAGACAGGAAGATTCAGGAAGACACCGGATTTTAAGAAGAAAGGATAGAGGGACGGGATATGGCGCATAGTTTTATGGAAGATGATGGCAATATCATAAAGAAATGCCGCGAGTATGGATTTTGCTGCACGTATGATCCAGAGAGCAGTTTCAGGCATGAAAGTGTGACGGACGCGATAGAGGCGGTCCTGACATCGCGGGCGAAGCAGTCAGAAAAGCTGGGCAGTGTCATATCCAGGACGGCCGGGCTCATGGATCCGTTGCAGGAACTGATCCTCAGTGCAAAGGAGCTGGCACAGGTGGCGGGCAGCGGCACGGGTCTGGAACACAATGACCAGGATGCGATCGAGTCCTGCCGGAAACGGCTCGTAAAAGAAAGGGACTCTCTGGCCAGAAACCTCAGCACGCTGGAGGAGGCCCAGGGAGTCATGGAGCGCAAGTATATCCGTGTGCCGGTAGTTGGAGTCATTAATACAGGCAAGAGTACATTTCTGCACTCAGCACTGGGCGGCGGTATGAGCGACGCGGTGAAGGAAAATCTGTTTCCCAGTGCGGGTGCGCATAAATCATGTACGGGCACACGCACGGTTCTGATCTATGACAACGATACCGAAGGCGTTATGGTACTGGCGCGGTTTAAGGATAAGCTGACATTTTTAAACGACTGCAGGCAGTCTGTCCGCCGTATGCGCAAGGTGCTGGAAAGCTTAGACGCCGCTGGCCGGTTTACAGAGCTGTGCGGCCTTCAGGAAAAACTCACAAACGAATCCGATGCGATCGCCCTCTTAAGCAGATATTATCAGTCAGAGGAATTTAAGGATCTCTGCAATATCCAGTACAAGGACGAGCGGGACGCGGAATCGGTGCACGATTTCTGTTCTTTTGTACATTTTTCAAAAAATCAGGATTACTCGGAAGACAGAATGGATCTTGGGGCGGCTAAGAACTATTTCAGCATGAGTGATCTCATGAAAAGCTGGGAAGAAGGCACAGGTTATAGCATACAAATACCACCGGAGCACGAATTTGAACTGGTGAAGAATTTTGTCTGCAAATATGATCCGGGCATGGAACCAGGCGCAAAGCGCTATACGACATATTGCAGTGTGCAGGTGGTTGAGATCAGGGGAAACCTCTGCGGGGAGATCGCCGGCCTGGAGCTGATCGACAGTGTGGGTGCGAATGATGACGCGATCAGCAATGAGGACCAGATGCGGATATTGATGCAGAACAGCGATGCCATGATCCTGCTGGAAAGGCCGCAGCCTCTGTCCCATGGGGGATGGGCTATCGGTGACAGTATCCGGTTTGTCAGGGAGCAGAAGAAGGTGCCAAACCAGTTTTTGTATCTGGTTTATAACTGTTATAACAACAATATGACCATTCCTTCAGACCTGTCGCTTGACATAGACAATGCATACAAATACTATGCTGGAGACTGTAAGAGGGTCTATGTCTCCGATGTTGGGGAGTGGGAGGAGGTGCAGTCCAAAATGCTGGTGGACATGCTGGTAAACCTGTCCAACAGCGTGGAGGAGACACACAGGGAATATCTGAATCGGGCAGAGCACGCGAGATCCGATATTTCCAGCAGTATTCTTGCGATCCGACAGACCGCGGAAAGTCTGGGACAGATCTGTATCACGGAAAATGAGAACGCCTCGGAGAAGAAAAAGAATATCGAGAAGATCCTTCAGCAATTGTTTGGTGAGGTGGAAGAGCTGACGGCCGGGACGCGGGATGAAAACAAGACGCCATTAAAGATCAGGGCAAATGCGATCACGGAAAAACTGGTAGAGAATCTGAACCTGGATACCAGGTCTGTCGATTTTAACACGGCGTACGAGTATGTGTCCGCGACGGGGCCGCGGTATATTTACAACCGCTATGCAGCGTTTTTGTGCATGTACGCACATATGCTGGAGGATGTGAAACGACAGTACAATATTCTGAAAAGCGATATCGATACATATGTGGAGAATAAGAGACAGGAGCTCTTAAAGATCCTCTGGGAAAGCGGCCGTTTTCGCTGCATTATGAGTGACCTCGACACCGAGGGCAGTGATGTGGTGCCGGGGGCGGATGAGATCTGCGGCTGGCTGAAAAGGGATGCGAGAGCGCTCCTGGCGGATGTGCTCGAAGACCTGCTGCTGCAGGATATCAGGGCAGAGCGTCTGATCGACGGGAGTGTCGGGAAGGTGATCGAACAGTTTGAACCGAAGAACCTGACAGCGGAGCAGCTCTTCGGGCCGCAGCTCTCGGATCCGGATCTGGAAAATGATGAGAGCGCCAAGGCTGCAGCGCTCGTGAGACAGCTTTCCGCGAAAGCGGACGAACTGAAAAAGGCGCTGCTTGAAAGCGTGGCAGGCACTTTGCAGAACATGCCTGACCCGGCTCCTGCGGGGCAGGGAAATAAAAAGGACGACTCCAGCTGGGATAAAATCTTGAACAGTCACCCTTCAGCCAGCGGAAAGACGTCTGATCCGGCTCCGGATCAGAAGATCCCGGTTGTCAGCGGCAGTGCGTTTGATCTGGATCAAAAGGTCCGCAGGGACGTCGTGTGTGATGACATACTGAAAAAATTCCGGGATAAACTGCGCGGAGATGATCTGCCGCAAAACGCGGAACAGCCGGTCAGCCAGCTGTATAATCTGTATGATCACTATTATGATGTGCTGTTGTCTCAGGAGGAGGTCTCACATAAGATGCATCTGAATGAACTCCGTCGTAATACGGATGTCCTGGCAAGGCAGGTGACCGCGCTTTGTCAGAATTGACAAAGGAAATTAGAGTAAAAATACACCTGCTGATGTCGCATGAGAGCCAGGTGTATTTTTGCGTACAGGTCCAAAAATAATACCTATGGGTATCAGAAAGCATTTACCGATAGTTTCTTTTAAAATAGTTACATAAAATATACTAT
>VSNO01000163.1 GCA_009774375.1 Lachnospiraceae bacterium | reverse complement strand
CAATATATCATGTCTGATGATTTCATCAATCATATAAATTGCTATAAGATAAATAGAACTCTTTATGCATGCTGCTCTTCATTACCCAGGAAAGTCTTTGCAGCCACCATACAAGTGCAGTTACTGTTGAAGAGACTGGCGTAATTGGCGTCAAGGTATTCTGTCGGGAATCTTCAGAGGGAATCTTCAGCAGGAGCATATCGTTACGGTGGTTTCTCCCTCCGCTGCCTGCGTACTATATTAGGGATATGGAGAAAAAGATATAAATAAAGAACAAATGTATCTGTTTGATAAATAAGATGCTATAATATGGACATAGGTACGACATAATAACCACGATACCATAATCAGACGGGAAGGAGTAATGCCATGACGATGTTGGAAAATATGATTCCTATGATAAAAATCACAGCCGTACGGCTGTGATTTATGATAAACTGATTGGCACATACCATACAAGCGCACAGATAGCGGCACTTCTGCTTTCATGCCTTGATCATTACAATACTCTGCCTGCAGGCAGTACCAAAGTTCAGTTATGTTTATTACTTCTTAAAATTTCTGACCACTACATTTTCTTTTCACCCCGCGCGTTTTGGCAGATAGACCGCTGCGAGCGCCGCTGCCAGCACTCCCCCCTTCACCGCCGGGAGTATATAGTACGGAACCGCGCACAGTGTCAGCCCGTTTTCCAGTATTACGATCAGACCTGCGCCAAGTACTGTCCCCAGCGCAGTAGGCTTCTCCCTGCCGCCGACAGACCTCCCCACAAACACTGCCGCCAGTGACGGCATCAGGTAATTGTCGCAGCCACAGAGCTGCGCCGCCGTGTTTCTCGAACACACAACCATCGCTCCGACCGCGATGAACACAGCTGTGATCATCCCTGCAAGAAAGCGGTAGCGTCCCACCGGAATCCCCGACAGAGCCGCCGCCGTTTTGTTGGAGCCGATCGCGTATAAAAATGTTCCCTGCTTCGTGTGCTGCAAAAAAATATGCGCCAGCAGAACACACGCAAACATGATCAAAATGATCCACGGCGCCTGGCCGATCGCCACAAAATCTGTTTCAAAGGACATTCTTTTTGGCACTGCACCTCCCGGAAGCCGCATTCCCGCAGAGATCGCACCTCCGCCGGTAAACCACTGCCCCAGTCCCTGATGAATGAACATCAGTGCGCAGGTCGCAAGCATATCCGGGATCCGGCAGACAAGAATCAAAAACAGTGTCAGCAGATACGCCGTCATCGTGAACACCACACAGACCGCCGCTGACAGCGGCAGACTCATCCCATACCACAGATAACATGCCATAAACACATACCCTGAACAGCTCGCCAGCGTGCACGCGGACATGTCAAACCCGTCACAGGCAAGTGTGACTGTCATAGCGACTGCCAGGATCGTCGTGATCGACATCGAGCGCAGAATGTTCGTCAGATTTGCAGGTGAAAGAAAAGAAGCGCCTGTATAAAAAGTAAAAAACAAAATGCTCAAAATCACGGCGATCACTGCCGACCAGTCCAGCAGAAAACCACCTACTCCTTTATCCTGAATCTTACGCATCGCTACCCTCCGTTATATCATTTATGACATAGTACGTTAATTCCTTCTCGTTTGTCTCCTGTGTGTCAAGCTCCGCAGTGATTCTGCCGTCATAGAGCGTATAGATCCGGTCTGTCACTGACAGAAGCTCCGAGACATCGCATGAAGCGTAAAGCACAGCCGCCCCTTTCTCTGCCAATTCCCGGATCAGCGCAAACAACTCCTGCTTCGCCCCCACATCGACTCCCTGCATCGGCTCGTCAAACAGATAGATGTCACTCTCCGCCGCGATCCATTTCCCTATAACCACCTTCTGCTGGTTTCCGCCGGACAAAAGCCTCACTGGCTGCCGTGCGTCCCGACACACAACACCCAGCTTTTTGATCAGACCGGACGCGTGCGCCGCGATCTTATCCCTGTTTACGAACGAAAATCTGCAGAATGTACCCAGACTTGCCGCACTGAGATGAAACGCGATATTTTCCGCCGCAAAAATCCCTTCCCTGCGCCGTTCCTCCGGCACCAATGCTATGCCATGCCTGACTGCCTCTGCCGGATTTTTCAGATTGACTTCGGTTCCATCCACCCGTATCGTACCAGCTCCTCTTCTGCGCGCACCGAACACTGTCTTGCAGATCTCAGTCTTCCCCGCACCGACAAGTCCCGCCAGCCCGACGATCTCTCCTCTTTTGATATAGAACGAAACCTGTTTTACCTTCTGTTCCCTGTCGCTCAGTCCGTCCACCTCCAACAATACCGGAGGACGCGCACAGGCGCGGGATTGTTTCCACGTTCCGTCTCTGTCATTGCCCGACACGTTTCCGCCGAGCATTTTCTCCACGATCGTCTTTGTCCCCGTATCCTTTGTGACCGGAAAGGTATCCGTGACCCTGCCATTGCACAGAACCGTGCAGCTGTCACAGATATTCAGGATCTCCGCAATCCTGTGTGAGATAAAGATGACCGCTGTCGCTTTCTGCTCCGCAAGCTGTCTGACCATCTGAAACAGTTTCTCCGTCTCCGCCCTGCTGAGAGCCGCGGTAGGCTCATCCAGAATCAGGAGCCTGCATTCCCTGTGGATTTCTTTTGCGATCAGCAAAAGCTGTTTCTGCGCCAGTGTCAGCGTCCTCACCGGCACTCTCAGATCAAGCCGGATATCCAGCTGCGTCAGAATATCCGCCGCACACCGCATCAGTTTTTTCCGGTCATATCTCAGGCTGACGCTGCTCTGAGATACGATATCGTCCATCATCAGATTCTCATAGACCGCAAAATCCGGGAAAAGCGCCGTATCGACCTCCTGATGCACCGTTCTGATGCCAAGCCTGTCCGCCTCCGCAGGTGTGTTCAGGAAACACCTTATCTGATTACAATATATTTCACCGCGGTAATCAGGACACACACCGGAAAATATTTTCATAAGGGTTGACTTTCCGGCGCCGTTTGTTCCGACCACTGCCCGGATCTCACCGGATCTGATCTCAAAATCCACATGTTCCAACGCCCGCACTCCCGGAAAATCCATACAGATATCCTTTGCCGCAAATGTAAACTGTTCCATATCCCTAATACCCGATGCATTCCTTCAGCCAGTCGTTCGTGACATAGTTTTCCACAGCGCCGTACTCTTCGGGAGCAACACTGTAGATCGTTTCGATCGTTGTATCCTCCCTGAGCATATCCTGTGTGATCAGCGATGCCGGCATCTCGATATAATTTGTCTGTTCCCCTGTCTCCGGATCTGTGATATCCTCATATTCATTGTTCAGTTCCAGCGCCAGAATGCGGATCCCCTGCTCGCCGTTTGCCTTGAAATCCGTGCAGGCGCAGGCTTTCCACTGCGAATCATCCTCCAGCATATACTGGATATCCATATTGCAGATATCAACCGAGACCAGCGGAATATCGCGCTGTGACTCCCGCAATGCCTGATAGCATCCCTGGGCATAGGCATCATACGCCACCCATACCGCATCTATATCACCCGTATCGTACTTCATCAACGTCGCACTCATCACATCGTGCATGGACGCTGTGGCATTGTTGTAATCCGTCGGTCCGATCACCTCCAGCGTATGGATCTTCCCGCTCTTCTCATACTCCTGATACCCCGTCTCCCGCCTGTCAAAAGCTGCAATATAATTTGGCCCGACCCACACCTTTAACAGATTCACCTGATCTTTGGAAGGATACAACTCCTTGCAGACATAGTCCAGTAGACTCTCCGCAAAACCCGCGTCATCCTGAAAGAACTGTGTGACACCTTCTATTTCCTGTACCTGTCCCGACGCGTCGCGAAACTGCGTGTCAAATGTCACGATCTTTAACTCCGGATATTCCGCAAGCAATGACCGGAGAAACGTGTACGAATAGTCCTGTCCGCCATGCGACAGATACATCCCGTCATATCCGCCCGCCGCACAAGTGCTGATATAGTTCTGGAATGCAGTGTCGTCCCCGTTGGAAAAAAATACATCACATTCCATCCCCAGCTTCTCAGCCGTCTCCTCGCACTGATTCGCGCACAGTTGAAAAATCTCACTCGACGACATATTCAGGATATATGCAACCTTCTTTCCTGCAACTGGCGAAGCCGGGGCGTTTCCCACTGTCCCTGCCTGTTCCGCACACCCCGCAAGTCCGAGTGCCAGTGCCAATGCTGCTCCTGCTACCATACCAAATGCCTTAAATTGTCTCCTCACTTTCATGCCTCCGTCCAAACAATGTCACAGCTCTGCCCGGCTGCGCCTTGATATACTCGAACTATGATAGCACACCTTTCGAACGATTAGGGTGATCAGACACCATTCGCACTTTTTCTGGTATCGATTGCAGTTTTCCTTCGATTCTTTTCAGATCGGACAATCGAGTAGCAGAATGACCTTCTCCACTACTCGCGCGCCGGGCACCCGTCAGCGCATGCTGACATTCTTCCTCTGGGTGCCCGTGTGCATAAAAAAGTGGAGGTTCTGCCCGAACTCTCCACTTTCCTATGTATGTACAGACTCTTTAGATCCTGACTGCCCCGACTGCCCTGATATTCATCGGGTAGACATTGCTGTCGCCCACATATTTTGCGATATAATTCACATAATTGTCGGCCTCGGCAAGCGGTACGAGACACATGATCACCCCTGCAAATCCGCCGCCGTGCACACGACAAACACCATCTTTGATCCTTCTTAAAAACAATTCCGTGAGCGCAAGTGTCAGCGTGATCTTCTGCTCCTTGCAGTCCTGCAGCGAATAGCAGTTCTGCAACAGTTCCCATGAGGACGTGCCAGACTCATTGACAAGCCTCAATACCGCATCGATGTCGTCCGCCTCGATCGCCGCTGCCATCTCATCCACCCTGCGGTTCTCCTCGAAGAAGTGGATCGCGCGCAGAACCGCCCTGTCGTTTGGTATCTCGTTCACGTGGGCGAGCAGCTCGTCAAGATTTGTCTCACACAAAAGCTCCACGCCGAGAACCTTTGCAGCTTCCTTCATCTCATTGGGGATCCCGGAGTACTCCTCGCTCAGATCTGCATGTCCTTTGCCCGTGTTCACGATCACGAGGCGGTATCCTTTTTTCTCAAAGGAGAACGAAAGCGGCCTGTACTCCGGCTGGCTTCCATTTGAGAAATCAAAAAGCACTGGTCCGCCCACAGCACATGCCATCTGATCCATCATGCCAGATGCCTTGTTCCAGTACACATTCTCAGAATATTTGCCGATTTTCGCGTAATCTGCACAGCTCATGGCCCCGTTGTTAAAGAAATGGTTGACGATCGTGCACACGAGCATCTCAAACGAAGCTGACGAGCTGACGCCTGCCGCAGCGATCACGTTCGTGGACACATACGCGTCGAAGCCGCCGACCTTAAAACCAAACTTCTGTGCGCCCTCCATCATACCGGCAAGGAGCGACTCCGTGCCGCTGACCTTTTCCACACTGTCGAGATTCGCGATATCAACGACGATCTCCCTGGCATAGCCCTCGCTTGTGATATGGATGACACTGCTGTTATTTGGCTGCGCCGCACCGATCGTATCCAGGTCGATGCTGCCCGCGATCACCTTTCCGCCATTGTGATCCGTATGGTTGCCTATGATCTCCGTCCTGCCGGGCGCCGAAAAGAATTCAGCCTCATCATGCCCATACTTCTTCTGAAAATTCTCCGCCAGTGCACGCAGGCGCTCCGCGCTCTCTGTACTCTCTCCATACACCTTTTCCAGTCTCTCACTGCTTGGGATATTCATTTTTTGTTCCTCCTTGTTTTCCACTTTTTTTCTTTATTATACATCAAAATGTTTTAAAATCCAACAGATTCCTCTGACAACCCGCAGATCCGCTTCCGTAAAGTGACCGCCCTGGTTCCACTCGAGGACACCTTTTACATTTTTCCGATCTTCACAGAGCATTGTGTACACTTTTCTCGTGTTGTCCCCCACTGTCGCCATCAGCCTGTTCTTTGTCTTCTCTTCCCTGTCTCCGAGGCTTAAATAGAGGTATCGCGTGCCGTTCCCGCACACCGCTGTCCCCTTTTTTCTGACATAATCAAGCCATCCCTCATACCACAGGGAACCGGAACAGCTGACCGCGCCTGCAAACATATCGCACTCACAGTATACCCACAGACTAAAAAGCCCCGCCAGTGAATATCCGACCGAAAAACGCGCAGTTTTGGATGTTTTTGCCTCGACATACGGGATATAGTGCTGCACAAGCCACCCCAGTGTGGCATCCGCCTTTCCGCCGAAATTTTCCCTGCCAAAGACTGCCGGCGCTTCCCACGGTGAGAAATCATCGTTCCAGTTTTCGGATTCATATGCCGCGAGGATAAAACCATCAGCCGGCATCTGTTCTGTTGACATGTATTTATCCAGACAGGAAGCTATCTTCTCCACAGACTCCCTGCCCGCCGCTCCTGTACCCCAGTAAAACACAGGGATCCGGTGTGTGTTTATCTCTGTTTTGCCATATCTGTATATATGACAGATCCTGTTTTGTATTGTTACGGTCGTTGATTCATTTATCATGCGCGGATTTCCTGTTTTCATTTGTTTGACCGCCTCCAGATCCTGCGCTTCTCCGCCTCCCGGATCAGCTCTTCCCTGAAATCAGGGTGCGCGATTGAGATCAGTCCCTCCGCCCGTTCCCAGGTAGAGCGGCCTTCCAGATTGATCACGCCATACTCGGTTGCCAGGAAATAGATCTGGCTTCTCGGCGAGGTGATGATATCCCCGTCAAACTGCGGGCGGATGCGCGAGTGGTATACGCCCTCCTTATCCCTGTACACGGAGCTCATACAGATAAATGCCTTGCCGCCCCTTGACGCGGAGGCCCCTATGAGAAAATCGAGCTGTCCGCCCGTGCCGCTGATCTGTCTGGAACCGGAACTCTCCGCCGCGACCTGTCCGTACAGGTCAACCGACACACAGCTGTTGATGGACACCATATTGTCGATCTGGGCGATGACGCTCGGCCTGTTGACATATTCCAGCGGATATGCCGCGACGCCGTGATTGTCGTCCACCCACTCATAGAGCTCCGGTGAGCCGATCGCACAGCCGAACACTCCTTTTCCCCTGTCGATCTTTTTCTTCCGGTTCGTCAGCTTCCCTGCCCTGTACATGCTCAGATACGCATCAGAGCAGAGCTCTGTGTGCATCCCCAGATCTTTGAGATCGGACTCTGCGATCAGCTCACCCACTGCATTTGGCATGCTTCCGATACCCAGCTGCAGTGTAGCGCCGTCCACAATATAGGGCAGGATGTTCTGTGCGATCTTTCTGTCGATCTCGGTCGGCCGGAACGTTTTCAAGACCGCGAGCGGTTCATGTTCCCCCTCCACGATATAATCCACATCTGAAATATGGATGCACTCGTCATATCCGCCGTGAATGATGGGAAGATTCTCATTGACCTCTACAATGACGATATCTGCCGTCCGCGTGATCGGCGCCGCCACACCGGTATTGACAGAAAAATTAAAATAACCGTGCCGGTCCATCGGCGCAACGCTCACCATCACCACATTGACCTTCAGAAAATATTCATAATACGCAGCATTGTTGTGAAATACCATGGGGATAAAATAGCACAGCCCCCTGTCGCACAGCTGACGCTCATAGGAAGAACAATGCCAGCTGTGATAGGTGAAATGCTCCTGGCTCTCATCACACTCCGCCACCTCGATCGGTCCTTTTATGATCAGATTTCCGCGTATCTTCACATCCTGCAATTCATCCCTGCGCCTCGCCAAAGCCCTGTCCAAAAGCACCGGCATGCCGAGATTGCTCGTATAGTCCACCCAGTCGCCGCTCTTTACCACCCTCACTGCCTCATCAGGCGTAACGAGCTTCGCTCTGTACTCAGTCTGAAAATCGTACAGCATCGTACCACGCTCCGTTTCAAACACTTCTTTTTCCAAATATCCTGTTCAACGAACTCTCCACCCTCTTCAGGGACTCCACTGCGTCATTCAGATTCGCCATTGTCCTGGACAGCTCCTGTGTATCGAGTCCGCTGATGGCCTCGTTCAGCGCTTCGATATCAACCTCCTCCAGCGTCTCCACTGCCTGCTCCATCATCTCTGCGACCTGCGCCAGATCGACATCCTCCAGCGACCTTTTGACCTGCCGCAGCGTGTCGTTGACATTCTCGACGTCGACCGCCGCAGCCTGGTCCAGCACAGGCTGCACCTGTCCCATGATCCCGTTCACCTGCCTGAGCACATATCCTCCGCCCGCGAGCAGCGCCAGGATCAGCAACGAAGTGACCAGGCACATGATCCTGGTAAACGCAAGCTCCCTGCGGAGTTTTTTGATCAGTTTCTCGGATCCCTCATTTATCTGTTGTTCGTTCATCACAATATTCTCCTCTTTCGCAATTGCCGGAACATTTTCCGACGTTTTATATATCATAACACAATCGGACGCAAAAATGTAGATTTTTAACAAAAAAAACAAAATATTCAAAATAATAGTTGTTAAATATTCAATCATTATGTAAAATAAAAGTAAACATTCAGGGCAAAACTTTGCGATGAAAGTACTGGATCGTTACAGTTGGCTATTGTAAACAAAAAAAGACAGTGAGGTGCGAATTGCTATGTTTATACAATTATTCAGTAACTATTTGGTCGAACAATCCGTGATCACCATTGAACAGCGAAATTCTTTCCAGGCCGAAATGGAGAGGACACGCGTCAAGCTTGGAACGATCGCCATTGCAGAAGGCATGCTGACAAAAGAACAGACCGAGGAGATCAACCACCAGCAGACACAGCAGGATCGTCGTTTCGGCGATATCGCTGTCAGCATGGGATACCTGACAGATGCACAGGTGTCAGGGCTTCTCGACAGACAGGGCGATGTCTCGATGAGATTCTTTCAGCTGCTGGTCAACGCCACAGGACTGTCTATGGAGACAGTCTCGGGATATCTGAAAGATTTTCAGAAGGCATACGGATTCACGGACGAGGAACTTGAAGCCGTCAAGCAGGATGATTTTGAGTCTGTCGTTCCACTCTTTGCCACAGTGCGGGATGCGACCATCACAGACCTTGCCGGTCTTGTCATGCGCAATCTCACCAGATTTGTCACCAGCAATTTTTACTTTGGCAGGATGAAAAAAGCTCCCGAATATGCTTACAGCATGCTCGCCGGACAAAAATCCGTCGGCGACTCCAACATCTTCCTTGGCTTTGGCGCCACAAACGAGCTGGACGGGATCGTCAAACTCGCCAAACCACAAGAACAGGATTAGGTGAGCGAAGGGGGGGGGGGGGGGGGGGAG
>VSNO01000162.1 GCA_009774375.1 Lachnospiraceae bacterium | reverse complement strand
AACAATGTATTTTCCAATGCTCCAGTAAGTCACCGTCATCACTTTATTTATTGATGTCGCTAATTCATTTTTTGATGCATTTACCAATACTTCAATATCCGAAATCATTTTTTCAAAACCTAAATTTTTTACCAATTCGTCCATAGCATTTCCTTTCTTGATTTGTCAGACACTATCTGACAAATCAAATATTTTTTTTCATTCATGCCATATACTGATTCCTCTGCCACCATCAAAGGTTTTGCCCTTGCTTGAAAATCATAAACTACTGCTTCCGGATTGATATTACTATTCATCAGTTCCGCCTGTTTAATATTAGTTGAGCTGACTTCAATAATCGTAAAAAGTGTAACAAGTTCCCCAAGCCTTGTTTTGTCCAATTCCTGACGAGAATAATTTTTCTTCAAATGAATCAGAAACATACTTCAAAACTTTTATTCGATATAATTGTATAACCACCATTTCCGTATCCCTCCGGAATCCAGTCTCTGTAGGTGGAATAGGAATATGGAAAAACTTAATTTCTTCTTGATTTGTCATCTTCCTTTATGACAATGATATAATAATATCGTATTATTGTAAATGGGCAAATATAAGTCTGACTGCGGCAACAAGGGCATTGGCGCCAGGCGCAGACATGATGTTTGTGCTGAAAAGGAAATAAGAAAAAGAATAATATTGTGTGCTGAAAACGAAAGAAATGGCGTCATATAGGATGAGTGGAGAAATACAGTGGGAGGAAAATGCAATGAATGATAAAGAGATTGTGCAATTATTTTTGAAACGATCGCAGCATGCAATTGCCGAATTGTCACAAAAATATGGGAAGATTTGCTTTCACATCGCTTTTAATATCTTAAAATGCAATGAGGATGCCGAGGAATGTGAAAATGATACTTACTTAAAAACATGGAACAGCATTCCGCCCGACGAGTCTATGTCTCTGGGTCCTATGTCAGCCGGATCGTGCGCAATTTAGCGCTGACCAGATATCGATATAATCACAGGCAAATGAGGGACAGCCATCTGCAGGTCTATCTGTCAGAATTGCAGGATTGCATTCCGGGATCTTTGGATGTGGAGGCATCGGCAGATGATACCGTGAATCGTGCCATTCAGGCTTTTTTATCAAAACAGGATCTGACTGCCCGTGCCTTGTTTATCCAAAGATATTTTTACATGGAAAGTATTTCTGCCCTTTCAAAGAAATTCGGGCTAAAAGAGAGCACTATTTCCACGAAACTGAACCGGACAAGATCAAAGCTGCGGCAATATTTGGAGAGAGAGGGGGTTGTGCTATGAGATCGGATGAAAGGCTGTTAGAGCTGATAGGAAATATCCCGGACGAAATGCTGGATGAGGCTTTGAATGTAAAAAGGATCTGCAGATCCGCTTCTGGAGGAAGCGGAAGAAGTATCGGGGGATAATACAGATACCGCAGGATCTGTCATTTATGCCGATATGGATTCTTATGAGGTGGCAGAAGAGACAGACTGCCATATTATCCGTGAAAAGCGTATTATTTATACAAGACAGGATGCCATCAGGGATAACGTGGCGCTTCTTGAAGATTTACCGGCGGAAGAGAAGGAGCAAAAAATCCGGGAGATCATGGAGGAGAGACAGGCGTTTTATGACAATTTTCCCGCAGGTGAGATTCGGATTACGCAGAAACGGGAAACTTCCGTAGAAGATGCCGCTGGGAAAATGAGGGAAGAACTGTCAGAACATTATGCCGATGTATCTGACATAACGGTTTCAGAGCTTCCCAATGGGTTGTATCTTCGCGCAGATGAGGGAACGGCATGGGATTGCGAAGTTAAGGAGGTCTATTTTGTAGACAATGGCCTTGACGGTGTTTTCGTTATCACTGCAAGTTATATCGTGGAGGCAGCAGAGGGAACAGGAGTCAGATTTCATTCCATGATTGGTACTTTCCGGGTATTGGAGCCTTCCGGTCATATACAGATTCTTACACCGGAAGATGCAGGGAGTGAAGCAGAGGCTGTGAAATAATGAATGGTAAGGACAAGCTAAAACGTGTCATTTTCTGCAGCTTAAGTTACTTTTCACGGGTAGGGAACCAATTAGTTATGGTAATTTCTACCAAACAGCCGGGTTATCCACATTCGCTTTTTCTTCCAGTCTTTGGTATACTTAAGTCATGGAGGGGAACAGCCATGATACATGAAAATCCTGAAACAGAGCTCATACGACAGCAGGGCTTATACATCCGCACGCTCGAAGAACAGCTCGCCGTATGTGAAGAAAGGAATAAAGCCCAGGAACTCCTGATAGAACAGCTTAACCGGATGCTGGATCTTTTTGCAGGTGAAATTTCCCGTATAAAAGCTGAAAATGAAAAGATCCGGAAGGAGAAATAAAGCCATATGAATGACCATGAATATTTTCTCAACACTTCATTATCATATCAGCTGAAAGCTGCCCGCAGGGAACTGGCAGACTTCAGATCCGGGGCGGTTTATCAGAAAATGCGCGACGATTATGAGGACATCATCCGCAGCCAGAAACGGGAGATGGAAAAACTGCGCAGGGAACGGGACGGGCTCTCGTTTACAAGAAAAGAGATCACCCGCCAGTGGACGGAAGTCATGGATGACCTGGTTCGTGAACACGAAAAAGAAGTGAAAAAACTGAAAAAGACGATCGCAGAGCTGATGGACATCATTGCCAGTCTGACAAACCGGAACACGGAACTTGACGGACAAAGGAAAGAGCTCCTGCATAAATTCTATGAAACCGCCTCACATCTGGAAGACGCCCGGGATCTGATCGTAAAATTAAAGGCACAGGCCAGCCATAACTATGAGAATTCCTCCCTTCCGTCCTCCAAATGCATTGAACGCAAAAAGATCACAAACAACAGGGAAAAGACAGGAAAGAAACCAGGTGCACAGCCCGGCCATGAGCACCACCCCCGCAAAAAACTCACGCCCACCCGGACAGTGGGGATTGCACCGGATGAGAAATACCAGGATACATCCAGATACACCCCTACAGGAAAAAACATCACAAAACAGGTTATCGGGGTGGCTGTCCACGCCGTTGTCACGCAGTACAGTACACCGGAATTTTATGACAGGAAAACGGGGCACAGGGTGCATTCCGCGTTTCCTGACGGCGTTACGGACGATGTGAATTATGATGAGTCGCTGAAAACATTTGCATTCCTGCTCAATAACCGGTGCAATGTGTCCAAAGAACTAAAGTTCTTGGAAAAGACAAGGGAACTCATTTCAGAGATGACAGGGGGAGAACTATGCCTTTCCGTGGGAATGATAAACGGCCTGTGCCATGAGTTTTCAGGAAAAAGCAGGGAGGAACAGGACCGTCTGTTTAAGGCATTGCTCGACGCACCCGTAATGAATGCCGACGGGACAACCGTGAGGGTCAATGGAAAAAACAGCCAGGTTTTTGTCTGCTGCAATAAGGATGCCGCCATGTATTTTGCAAGGGAAAGCAAGGGACATGAGGGAGTGAAGGGGACACCGGTAGAATCTTACGGGGGAATCCTGGTCCACGACCACGATAAAACGTATTACAGTTATGGTTCAGACCACCAGGAATGTATGGTACACATCCTGCGCTATTTAAAAGGAAGCATGGAAAATGAACCCGACAGGACATGGAACAGGGAAATGCATGGACTGATACAGGAGATGATCCATGCAGTAAAATGTTGCAAAGACGGGGTCCTGACACAGGAAGAGAGGGATGCATATTCAGAGAGATATGATAAGATCGTGGAAAAAGGAGCAGAAGAATACGAAGAGACTCCCCCGGGCGAGTATTATACAGCGGGATATAATCTTTACCTGAGGATGGCGGAGTACAAACACAACCACCTCCTGTTCCTGGAAAATCCATTTGTTGCAGCGGACAATAATCTGGCAGAGCGTCATGCCCGGATCATAAAAGGGAAAACAAACCAGTCCGTATCGCTTAGAAGTTTTGACCACCTTACTGATTACTGTGACTGCCTGAGCATGATGGAAAGCATACGGAAAGGTGGGAGGGGGTTGTATGAAGAAATAAAAGCGATTTTCCAAAGGCCAAAACCCAAGCCCCCTTTGTTTCTGTACCTTAAATTCCCCTACCCGTGAAAAGTAACCAGCTTAAAGCGTGTTTGAAAAAGGTAAATCAAGAAGCATTGCGCAATACCGGTATGTCATGTATAATGGTAGAAAATCATAAAAATGTATGGTTGCCTATCATTTGGGAGGTAAGGCTTATGGGAATCTATCTGAACCCGGATAATGAAGGGTTTCAAATGGCAGTCCGATCGAGGATCTACGTGGATAAGACAGGACTGATCGCATGCACAAATGACCTGATCGGTACAGAGCAGAACTGTATCTGTGTCAGCAGGCCGCGGCGTTTTGGAAAGTCGATGGCACTGAAAATGCTTGCCGCTTACTACAGCTGCGGCTGTGATTCCCGGGCGTTGTTTAAGGGGTTCAAAATTGAGGGCAGTGCAGACTTTCTAAAGCATTTAAATCAATATGAAGTGATTTATCTGAACATGCAGCAGTTTCTGATCAGGGCGAGGGATCAGGGCGTGACGGATTATCTGGAGCGTGTGATTCTCGAGGAAATGCGTGATGTGTATGGGGAGCTGTTTCCGGCAAGCGAGACAATTCTTGCCGCCGCACTGGAAAAGATCTATTCCGTAACAAAGAAAAAATTTGTCATTTTGATTGACGAGTGGGACTGTGTGATGCGCGAACGGCAGAACGCGGAGGATCTGCAGAAGCGGTATCTTGATTTCCTGAGAGATCTGTTAAAAGACCAGCCATATGTAGCGCTCGCGTACATGACGGGGATCCTGCCCGTAAAGAAGTATGGCGAACATTCCGCGCTGAATATGTTTTGGGAATACTCCATGACTGGCCAGCATGTTTTCGAGGAATATACGGGTTTTACGGAGGACGAAGTAAAGGCGCTGTGCGGGCGGTTTGGCATGGATTTCGCGCAGACAGGCAGCTGGTATGACGGGTATATGTTCAGAAAATGGAAGCATATATACAATCCGGAATCAGTTGTGGCGGCAATGACCTGTCAGAACTTCTCTAATTACTGGACTTCGACAGAGGTATATGATGCCCTGAAAATCTACATGGACATGAATTTTGACGGACTCCGCGCGGATATCGTACAGATGCTTGGCGGCGGACGCGTCCGCGTGAACACACGCAGTTTCCGAAATGACATGCGCAGTTTCACAACAAAGGATGATGTTCTGACGCTTTTGATCCATCTGGGCTATCTTGCCTATGATTCTGATCGGAAAGAGGCGTTTATACCGAACAGGGAGATTATTGAGGAGTTTGAAAACGCCATGAGTACAGGCGGCTGGCAGGAGGTGATGCGCGTATTGGGAGCATCGGACAGACTGCTTGAGGATACGCTGTCCGGCAATGGAGACATGGTTGCCCGGGCACTCGACAGGGCGCATACGGAGATCGCTTCGGTGCTGACTTACAATGATGAAAATTCATTGGCTGCGGCGATCGGTCTGGCCTATTACAGCGCGCGAAAGGATTACAGGCTTGTGAGGGAATTTCCGACAGGGCGCGGTTTTGCGGACATCGTGTTTCTGCCGCTTCCGCATACGGCGAAACCGGCGCTTGTGGTGGAGCTTAAATACGATAAAACCGTTCAGGCCGCGATACAGCAGATTAAGGACAGGAATTACACGCAGGCGCTTGAAGGATATACCGGTGAGATCCTGCTCATCGGCGTGAATTACGATAAGGACAATACAGAAAAACCGCACAGCTGTCTGATCGAACGGTTTGGAATGCAAAAAACATGAAAACAGAGCGGAGGTGTATCAATGGCATGGCTGATAGGGACATTCATAGCGACAGTCATTATCGCGTTCGTCATCACGACGATCGTGGACATTATCGTGATGGGGAGTTATACATTAAAAATTGCGCCGCCGTGCAGTGTTTCACGGTTTGCCGTGGATAAAGAGAGCCGTATTGACATACAGAAAGGAAATGAGTGCTCGGGATACGCAGCCTCCTATCTGCTGCGCCACTATGATATTCCTGCCAGCGGAACGGAGATTTACCAGAAAATGCCCTTCAAGGCGTCCGACGGTGGTGTCCCGCCCAGCGGAATCAGAAAAGTGCTCAGAAGCTATGGCTTTCACGTGAGATATTGTGCCGGAAATCTGAACGCACTGAAAAGGGAGCTCTGTAAAGGCGCTCCTGTGATCGTGTTTATCAGGGTCAGAAAGGATAAGCGCTGGCTGCATTATGTGCCCGTTGTCGGGTTTGACGGGGACAGTCTTTTTCTGGCGGATTCGGCGGCGGGGTCTGTCAATTGCAGCGGGAAACCATATAACAGGGTCATCAGCACGAAAGATTTTATGGCACTGTGGAACACCGCGATGCTGAAAATGCCGCTGTACACACATACATTTTATGCAGTCGAGCAGCGCACTCCGTATTCTGGTTTGACGACGGATTAAGGAATATCATATTGGGGGAGGAAAATGATACGCAGGTCGAACAGTGCGGTCATCGAGAGGATCCACGCCGCGGAGGCGGCCGGGGAGGAGTACCGCGAATATATAGAGAGCTGGGTGCATGAGATCAAGGCGCCGATCACCAGCGTCGCGCTAATGTGTGAAAACCACAGGAGCGAGATCACGCGGCGCATCCGCGGGGAGAACTGCCTGCCTGCATAGGGATATTTTCATTCGTTACCGGTTTCATAAAGTGGTTTATCATTTCCAATAAAAATGTAAGATTTTTATGACAGTTTCATGAAAAATTTCTTGCCAATCGACATAGAAAAGGCATATGATAGATACAAACAGTGTACAGGGGCAGGAGGACAGCTCCCTGTATGAATATGCAAAGAGGCAGAAAGGACATACCAGTATGATGAAGCAGGCAGATCAGAGAAATTTGACCATGGTCATGGATTTGTACGAGCTGACGATGGCAAACGGTTATTTTAATGACGGAGATATGGAGACGAGGGTAGCGTTCGATGTGTTTTACAGGAAAAATCCCGACAGGGGCGGTTTTACCATCTTTGCGGGGCTTGAGCAGATCGTGGAGTATGTGGAGGATCTGCATTTCTCAGACGGGGATATCGCGTATCTGCGGTCGCTGGACACATTTACGGACGCCTTTCTGGATTATCTGAAAAAATTCCAGTTTCGGGGGGATATCTATGCGTTTCCCGAGGGAACGATCATGTATCCCAACGAGCCGGTCATCACTGTGGTCGCGCCGCTGATCGACGCGCAGCTTGTTGAGACCGCGATCCTGACACAGATTAACCACCAGTCGCTGGTGGCGACCAAGACGGCGCGCATCGTGCGGGCGGCGGAGGGAAAAATGGTGTCGGATTTCGGCGCAAGACGTGCGCACAATATGGACGCGGCAGTGTACGGCGCGCGCGCTTCGTATATCGGCGGCGCGGCGGGAACGGCGACGGTGCTCGCGGGGCAGATGTTTGGCATTCCGGTGAGCGGAACGATGGCGCACAGCTGGGTAATGTATTATGAGGATGAGTTCGAGGCATTTAAAAATTATGCGGTCAATTATCCGGATAATACAGTGCTGCTGGTGGACACCTATGATACGATCCAGTCGGGAATCCCCAATGCGATCCGCGTGGCGCACGAAGTGCTCGAGCCTATGGGCAAACGGCTCAGGGGTGTCCGCATCGACAGCGGGGATCTGGCATACCAGTCGTCGAAAGTCCGCAGGATGCTGGACGAGGAGGGGCTGGAAGACTGCAGGATCATCGTCTCAAACAGTCTTGACGAGCACACGATCTCTTCCTTAAATATACAGAAGGCGTGCATCGACGGTTATGGTGTGGGTGAGAGACTGATCACAGGAGCCACGAGCGATTATTCCGACGACACGCTGGCGCTGCTCGGCGCGGTGTACAAGATCGCGGCGGTAGAGGAAAATGGCGTGTTTGTGCCGCGCATCAAGATATCCGGCACCGTGGAAAAGATCACGAACCCCGGTCTGAAGAAGGTGTACCGGATCTATGACCAGAACGGCAAGGCGAAGGCGGATCTGATCGCGAAGGCGGACGAGGAGATCGACATGAGCGGGGAATTCCGGTTTGTCGATCCGCAGATGCCATGGAGAAACCTGAAGTTTACAAACTGTACGGCAAAGTCCCTGCAGGTGAAAGTGTTTGACAAGGGCAAAAGGGTATACGAGCTTCCGACTCTCGAGGAGATCCGGTCGTATGTCAAGCGGCAGCTTGGCGAGGAGATCTGGGAGGAGGAACAGCGGTTCAACAATCCGCATGTGCATTATATGGACATGACACCGGATTACTATGACCTGAAGATGAGCCTTCTGCACGAAAAAGGAAAGGCGACAAGTTAAGTGAGGCGTTCGATCTGCCGATATATATATAAAATGCGTTGTTGATACAAAGGGACAGGGATGTTTATGCAGCCTGTGATGGATCAGGCAGTGCACATGGAGGGTGATTTTATGCAGATGAACATAGTGGGGATGCAGAACGGGTTTCATAACCAGATCAATCTGCGCGTCGGCGGCAGTCTGCCCGGCCGGCGTCATGCGGATGCTGTCGGGACGGGAAATATGTCTGTGCCGCAGTGCAGGGTGACGATCTCGCGTGAAGGCAGAATGTTGAGTGAGCGGATGAAGGCAAAGGAGCCTGGGAGCTTCACGGCTGCCGGCACAGAGCGGCTCCTGCTCAGACAGCAGAAGCAGGCTGAGATGAACAGGAGAGAGCAGTCTGACACACTCAGTGAGATCTCGGGCATGATGAGCGAGATCAGGAGTTCCTATGCGGCGGGCGAGGACAAGGAGACGATCGCGGAGAAACAGGATGCGCTGAACCGCCTGCTGGATCTGAAGGCGAAGCAGGAGGAGGAAAATGAGCAGCGGATCAAAGATGCAACGGACAGTGCAGCAGGCGCGTCAAGGGAGCAGGAGGAGATCGACAGAAAAAATGCGGATCTGTACCTGATGCTGAAGACGCTCGAGGAGAAGGATGAGGAAGAGCGCGCCGGAGGTGCGGACGCGCAGGAAGCCGCAGACGATGCCGATGATGGTAGTGCTGGGGAGTCGTTTCAGGATTCCGCATCGATGCTTGGTGTCTCCGCTGTGGAGCGTGAGCTGCAGGTGGTCGGCATGATCGACGGGATGTTTGATGAGGGTTATGGCAGGCTGGCACAGGCGGATGCCATGATGCATGAGGTTCAGGCGGAGCTTGGCCTTGCGGCGGAGGCGCTCGGCAGGGCGGAGCTCAGCGAGGCGGAGCGGAATCAGCTGATGTCCGAGCACATCGGGAGAGCCAGCAATATGATGCGGTCAAATTACGGGGAGATGATGGA
>VSNO01000161.1 GCA_009774375.1 Lachnospiraceae bacterium | reverse complement strand
ACCTACTGGGGTTCACGGGCTTCTTAAGCAGCGCAAACTTTTTACTCACAAGTTCTTTATTTGTGATATTCATATTTATATAAAATCAGCGATCCTGTAGATCAGGTCCTCCGTGTCCTTCCAGCCAAGACATGGATCTGTGATGGATTTTCCGTAAATATGTTCTCCGATCTTCTGACTGCCCTCCTTGATATAGCTCTCGACCATGACGCCCTTCACGAGATCTGACAGCTCACTGTTGGTCCTGCGGGAGTGCATGACCTCGTGCACGATCCGGATCTGTTCCTTGAACTGCTTGTTGGAATTGCTGTGGTTCGCGTCGATGATGCATGCCGGGTTGACCAGGTCGCGCTCACTGTATTTCTCCAGCAGGCGCATCAGATCCTCATAGTGATAGTTTGGGATATTGCTGCCATGCTTGTTCACTGCGCCGCGCAGGATCGTGTGCGCGAGCGGATTTCCTGTCGTGTTGACTTCCCAGCCACGGTAGATGAACGGGTGGGGGTGCTGTGCGGCGTACACGGAGTTGAGCATGACGCTGAAGTCACCGCTTGTCGGGTTTTTCATTCCGGCAGGCACGTCAAAACCGCTGACGACAAGGCGATGCTGCTGATCCTCCACGGAGCGGGCGCCGATCGCGACATACGACAGGATGTCGGATACATATCCCCAGTTTTCAGGGTAGAGCATCTCGTCAGCGGCAGTCAGTTCCGATTCGTTGATCACGCGCAGCTGCATCTTTCGCATAGCGATGATGCCCTTTAAGAAGTCCGTCTCCTTCTCCGGGTCTGGCTGGTGCACGATCCCTTTGTATCCGTCGCCGGTTGTCCTTGGTTTGTTGGTGTAGACGCGCGGGATCAGGATCAGCTTGTCGTTGACCTTCTCATTGACTCTGGCGAGCCTGGAGACATACTCACAGACGGCGTCCTCGTTGTCGGCAGAGCAGGGACCTATGATCACAAGGAACTTGTCCGATCTGCCGGTGAGGACGTCGCTGATCGCCTGGTCCCTTTTTTTCTTTAACTCCTGCATCGCGTCAGGGACGGGATATTCCGCCCTGATCTGATCAGGAGTTGGCAGTTTTTTTATAAATTCAAAACTCATTGTCTGGACTCCTTTCGTATTTTAGAGCATTTTCAAACACGCTCCAGGCAGCCGGAATGCCGGCCGCTATTTTTTATCATATAACAAATAGTGTCTCAACGCAAGAATAATTAGAAAATCATAAAATATCTGGCTGATTAGGGTGCCGTATATGTACCCGGAGAAACCGATCAGCGGGACTGCGAGAAATACAAAGCCAAGCCGGAACAGCATACTTGCCAGGTTAAATGCGAATGTGATGCCGGTTTTGCCCAGACCGTGCAGGATACTGGAGAGCGTGCCCGACATGTACAGGAAGGGGCAGACGAAGGAGAGCGCGCGGATCTGGCTGGCTGCAATGCCGCTGTCGAAAAGGACTCTTCCCAGGATCTCGGCAAATGTGAAGAAGAACAGGAAGCACATGACACCGAGCAAAAAGCAGAGAACGATCGTCAGATAGATTGTTTTTTGGATCCTCTTTTTGTTGCCCTGCGCCTGCGCCTCTGACACGGACGGGAGCAGAAGGGAAGCGGCGGAGCCGGTGAAAGCACTCGGGAACATGATGAGCGGAAGCGCCATTCCTGAAAAGACGCCGTAGACGGACAGGGCGTCGGAGGTGGTAAGACCGCTGGCTACAAGCATCTTGGGAAGCTGTATGGTTTCTATGGTAGAGATAAAGCTGATGCAGACCCTGTTGAGGCTGATGGGCAGTGCCAGTGACAGGATGGAGATCCCCTTGCGGCAGGATAGGGATCTGCGCATGGAAAAGTCTGCGTGATCGGGTTTGATCGCGAGCATAAAACACGAAAAAAGCGCCGAGGAAAATTCGCCGGCAAGAAGGCCTATACATATATAGGATAGCGATACGTTCAAGCCTGTCTGGACAGATAGCCTGAACAGGATGTAGACCGTGAGGACACGGCAGGCCTGCTCTATGATCATGGAGCAGGCCGGGATAGCTGCTCTCTTTCGCCCGTAGAAGAAGCCGTTGATACAGGAATGCAGCGTGGCGAGAGGGAAGGACAGGGCGCTGATGCGCAGCAGCGAGGTGCACCGCCTCTCCCCGATGATGCTGACCGCGATCAATGGCGCCTGGTTGAAGATCACATAAGCCATGGAGCCCGAGAGCAGGAGGGAGATCGCGATCCCGGTAAACAGATAGCTGTACGCCTCGGCTGCCCTGTCTTTTCTGGATGCTGCCACAAAGCGGGTGACTGCATTCTGGATCCCCGCTGCGCACACGGCGTGTACGAGCATCATGATCGGTGAGATAAGCCCAAAGATTCCAAGACTTTCTTCGTTGAAAACCCTCGACAGGAAAATGCGGTAAAAAAACCCGATCAGTTTTGTGACGATCCCGGCAGCTGTGAGGAAAAAGGTGCCGGTGATAACAGGATTTTTCAGATACTTTGGATTCAGATAAGTGCGGATATTGCTGCATGCGGTCTTGGTAATCTTTGACATATTACGGCTCCGACTGTTTTGCTCTCTATAAATGTATGGCAAATCGGCGCAAATATGTCTTTATTGTTCAAATGCAGATGTTTTAGCTCTTCCTGCGGCGGGACAGGATCCTGCGGACAGGTTCCTGCAGCATGAGCAGGAGACTGATGTAGAACAGAGCCATATTATAGATCGTATATCTTGTCTGACAGAAGATGACCATGGATACCAGCCCTACATTTATGACAATGGAGATCAGTACGAACGAGGCAAATAAGACAACGTCCGCATCCTTTACCACCATAAAATGCCACAGGAGCAATGCGATATAGGACAGATAGGCCAAAAGACTGTACCATATCAGCAGAGGACTGCGCTGGGCGACGGTGGTGACAAGTCCGGATATAAAATTGTCTGCAAATGTGCAGGCGATCTCAGGAAGGTTGTGCGGAATGATGGAATGGTTGATGGTGTTCATGACCTGGTCTCCATAGCTGCTGGCACTGACCAGGTCGTCCCCATACCGCTCCCTGGCGAACGCGCTTACCATCGGACGCAGGTTGTCGATCTGAATGCAGTCATAATGATCCCCAAAGTGGGAGACGCGGTTCGACCATCCTTTTCCCGAGGCGCTTTTCAAGTAGCCCTGATTGTCGCAGATATCATAAATCTCAAGAAAGAGATTCCGGATGTCTTCGTCCGCGATATACCGGGCGTCGCTTCTCTGTGCCGTGTAGACTGCCATCGTAGTGATAAATCTGGTGTCGCCGGAATGCCGTGTAAGCTCGCCACGCAGGGCATAATTATATACGAAGTCCAGACAAAATGTGCCGAGCAGGACGCTGACAATGCACAGCAGCGACAGGGCGGCTCCTTTAATACAGCGCTTGTCCCGGACATGACAGTACAGTATGCCGAGGGCAAGCATGATCAGCGCGATGGACATCTGTTTTCGGGTGGAGATCAGCAACAGGGCAAACAGCCAGCAGGAAATAAATGCTGACCTCCTGCGGTGCAGGCAATATGCGGTCAGAGAGCGAAAAAAAAGAAAGTAGCAGGGGATCGTCAGTCCTTCCGTCAAAATGCTGTTGGAGTACATGGAGCCTCTTCTGGCAGCAAAGCGGCATAAAAGGGATACCAGCACTGGAATACATAAGATCAGGCAAGCCAGCCATCTGGGAATCTGAAATTCGCGCAGGACATAATCGGCAAAATACCATGCGGAAAATGCGGTCAGTGCGCTCTGCAGCAGGACAGCGGCTGTGAGATAGGAGTCGGAGAAAAGAGCGCGCAGGAGAGCTAAAAACAAAGGGTACAGGGGTTCTCTTGCGATGCTCATCTCGATATAACCCGGAGAATCCACACAGATGACAGCGCCGTCATACAGCGCAAAAAAGAGGTAGAACATACAGACGAAAGCGAGCATGAGCGCGGAGAAAATGCGATGATCTGTTGTTTTTTTCATGGGATAAGATCCTTTCTGATATTCTGAGATGATCATTAAAAAGTTACCTCTCCATCGTGGTCGATAATGGACACATATTCGATACCGTCGAGGCTGCTCAGCTCCTGCACGAGCCCTCCGCCGTCCTTTACCCGGAGTTCGATGACGATGCTTGTCCTGCCGGGCGTGATATTCCTTGATTTTATGTTGTAATACTTTGCGTATCGCGACACGACGGCAGCGGCGGCGTCCTCCATGTCGCAGTGGATGCCCTGGATCATCAGGATCATGGGGCTTTGAGCCACGGGGAGTCTGTCCAGCAGAAAGATCATGACTGTCACGACAATGGACAGGATCCCTGCGATGTCAAATAATCCGACGCCGCATATGATCCCGATCGCCAGCGCCCAGAACATAAAGACCAGGTCAAGGGGATCTTTGACTGCAGTCCGGAACCGCACGATCGACAGCGCGCCTACCATCCCGAGTGAAACGACAATGCTGGACTGGATGGTGATGATGACTGCCGCCGTGATCAGGGCGACCGCCGCGAGCGCTGTATTATAACTTTTATTGTAGAAATTCTTCCGGGTCAGTATCCGGTAGATAAAGAAAATGTACAATGCAAAGAGCAGGGTGACGCCAAATATGGTTACTATCTGTGAAACGGACAGATCCGCCATGTTCACACTGTTCATAAATGAATTTTTAAAGACATCCTTAAAGCTCATGTTCTGTATCCTCCCAAATGGTATCTTCTGCACATAGAGTATTTTGAGTATGTTGTCTGGCGAAGTTTATCCGTCTGCACCAGGGAATAGATAAAGTCCGGTATGAATTCGTCGAATTTTACCTCCAATATATGGCGGTCCGGGGGCATCACAGGGTGTGACGCGATCCGCTGTTTTATGAAGTCTTCCACAAAATCTCCGGCCTTTATGTTCTGGTCAAATGTGATCCTCACGTTTCCGTCGCGGTACACGTATGGGATCCGGTCATATTCTGTGATGACCTTCGGCCTCAGGAACCTGGTATGCTGCCACAGACAGAATTTCCTGTAAATATCTGCGTCCACCGCGTCTGCCCTGAGCGGTCTGCCCTGTATCATTTCCATGCACAGCCTTTCGTCGATACGGCAGGAGGTCTTTCTGGTCTTGCCATGTTCCCTGTGCTTCAGCTCGAGCCGTATGTATGACAGGTCCGCATTGTATATCCGGATCCGAAATTTTTCCCTTGGATCATTTCCGTTGATATTGTCGCGCAGGCAGCTGTCAGAATAGTCATCAAAATATAAGCTTCTGATCACATATTCCCCGCCCGCGTCTGTATGCCTGTCAGGCTGCATGACTCCTCTGATGCTGTTTCGTATCGTCTCGATCTGCTGGCGGGTGCAGATATACTTGTATTCATGTCTGAATTCAGTCATCCCGCAGCACCTCCCACTCGCCCGCCAGAAAGTCAAGACGCCTGTCGATAAAGCTGGCCAGTTCGAGCATTTTCCCGCTGTACAGGATCCTTTTTTCCGCGATCGTTCCTGCCTGGGGGAAGGTATTCCAGCGTATCATATTGCAGTCGCTGGAGTCGTGGATCCTCTCGCTGTACCCGGAGATCATTTCTGCGAAATCCTCTCTCAGGCCTGGTTCGAGCTCCTCAAAAAATATCGCGGCGGCTGTCTTTCTAAAGTCCTCGTGCTGATACAGGGCATACCATATGTCGGAATCTTTTTCCTGCACAGCGGCGTACAATCCATCCGGATCGTTCAGGTCGATGCCGTCTTCGGTGATCCCTGATGCGGCGATCGATTTGTCATAATCCCAGCAGGGACCCGCATAGAACCTGCTGCTGATGCGGTCGTCATATTTGTAGATGTACTGGCTGGTGAAGGAGGCGTCCAGATTTTTGACAAGTTCCTCGAGCAGATATTTCCGTGCAAAGGAATCCATGTCGATGTATTCATGGTATGCTTTTCCAGTGTAGGGGCTGTGCCCGTCTGCGGAAAATACCGCATCCTCAAAGTCCTGATAAAGCCCTGCTATATAAGATACCTGGTCGCAAGATGCATATTTGGGACTGGCAAAAACAACTGGCTGCATTCTCGATGTGAGAAAACCGCTGGCTTCCAGGCCATATCTGTCGCTCGTCTCGAGCTCCAGCAGATAGCCGCCGGATATGTCATCGGGTTCTGCCGGGATGCGGTATCCCTTTGTGCTGAAAAGCCGTCCCTGCGGTTCCATAAAAAATTCCGTATCCTTCAGGTTCGCATCTTCGTTTAAGGATTCGACTTCTTTTTCGAGGTTTCTGATATTGACCCGGTTTTTCCCGACCTCGACTTTTTCGGTCAGCAGGTAATTGCCGGTGAAATCGCCATTTATATATACATCCACATGCTGGAATTTGGGTGTGTAGGGAAGGCTGAGCAGCTCTGCGATGGAAAAAGCAGCCGCATTTCTGACCAGCGTATCGTCAAAGGCATTTGCTGTTAAGATCCATTTCCTGGCAGCGCCCATCTCAAACAGATCCGTTTTGTCCTGCAGCTTTATCGTATATGACTTTTTATCTGTCTTGTCAAAAGAAGAATTCCCACGGCAGTGGATCTCATCAAGGTTTCCCTCAAAATAGCTGCGTCCACGGCTGTCCATGATCATAATCTTCCCGGGTTCTGACAGCAGCTTTGATGAATGGATCTCCTGCGTCGAGCCGGACCGCGTCTGTATGAACAAAACAGGTATATCTGATGTATGCCACACTGACAAAGTGCAGACGGTACTGTCATCCTCCCCAATCTTAAGACTGTGTGTTCCCTGGGAAAGACAATATCTACTGCCGCTGGCGACCTTTCTGCCATCGATAAAGGCATACGGGATTCCGCCGAAAGTCAGGCGCATCTTCCGGTCCCTCACAGCGCCCGGGAGGAAGATACAGTAAGTATCATCCGCTTCGTTTTTCCACCATTTGACGCAGAGGTTGTCAGAGATCCAGACCGAAAGTTCAGGTCTGCCGTCCTGAACGTGCAGAGCTTCATGATCCGTGCGGGTCCATTTCACAATGCCGGCGGCAAGAACTGTCATCAATAACAATCGTATGATCCTCACAAAATACTTTTTGTACCTTCTCACTTCTGATCTTCCTCACTTGTATACAGCCTCAAATTTGCTGATTTGGATTATATCATATTAGCTTTAATAAATCAATTATTTACCATGAATTTAAGTAATTCTGTTATGCATTAAAGCAGTGTGAAAGGCGTGTTACTGTTCACACAGGACTTAGCATTTACTGCTAAGTCCGTATGAAAACGTACATGTATCAAGTAAAAATCCATTTGCGAAGCAAATTTTGCATGGATTTTTACCTGTTACTGGGAACGGAGTGAACAGTAACAAGGCGTTCGTGTCCCGCACAGTCCGGTCTGGTCCGCTGTTGACAATCAGGGAGGCAAATGCTATCATTCAGACAGAGTTCGGAATAGAATTGGATGAAAGGCAGACAGGGTTATGGGAAAAAGGGTGGTCGTAGGAATGTCGGGCGGGGTGGATTCGTCGGTGGCAGCTTACCTGCTAAAGGAACAGGGGTATGATGTCATGGGCGTCACCATGCAGATCTGGCAGGATGAGGAGCAGGTCCGGACAGCAGAGGAGGGCGGATGCTGCGGCCTGAGCGCCGTGGAGGATGCGCGGCATGTGGCGGAAAAACTGGACATACCGCACTATGTGCTGAATTTCAGGCGGGAGTTCCGGGCCTGCGTGATCGATCCGTTTGTGGAGGAATATCTGCGCGGAAGGACACCGAACCCCTGTATCCTGTGCAACAGGTATGTGAAGTGGGAATCGCTCCTGCGCCGGAGCATGGAACTGGGGGCGGACTATATCGCGACAGGGCATTACGCGCGGATCATACGGCTTGATAATGGAAGGTATGCGGTGCGCAGCTCTGTCACGGCGAAAAAGGACCAGACGTATGCCCTGTATAATCTCACACAATACCAGCTGGCACATACGCTGATGCCGGTCGGTGACCATGAGAAGGATGAGATTAGGGAACTGGCAAAGCGGCTGGATCTTCCTGTGGCGGCAAAGCCAGACAGCCAGGACATCTGCTTTGTGCCGGACAATGATTATGCGGCGGTGATCCGGAGAGAGGCGCGGGCTGACAGGATACCGGCACCCGGCAATTTTGTCACGGCGGCAGGAACGGTCCTGGGACAGCACAGGGGGATCATACATTATACGATAGGACAGCGGAAAGGACTGAATCTCGCGATGGGGCATCCTGTGTTCGTGACAGGGATCAGGCCGGAGACCAACGAGGTGGTGATCGGGGAAGCACAGGACGTCTTCGCAGACTCCCTCGTGTGTGACGATTTGAATTTCATGGCGGTTGAGGACCTGGTGGAGCCGATGGAGGTGACGGCAAAGATCCGGTATTCCCATGCGGGGGAGACGTGCGTGATCGAGAAGCTGCAGAATGGACGGGTAAAGTGCAGTTTCAAAAAGCCTGTCAGGGCAGTGACACCCGGACAGGCAATTGTGTTTTACCAGGAGGATCATGTCCTCGGCGGCGGTACGATCATTTCAGATTTATAGATTTTATAGATTTATAGTGCTTACAGCTTAAAATATTCGGGCATGCGGTTCTGGAACACACAGTAGTACTGGAATCCGCATGCTTTTAATATGTCGCACGCCTGGTCAAAATGGGAGCCGATATCGGCGGGGGTGTGGGCGTCGGAGCCGATCGTGATGAGCTCGCCGCCGAGCTCCCGATATCGCCGCAGGATGTCGGTACATGGATTGGGCTGTCCGAGGCCGGCGCGGAGACCGTGGGTGTTGAGCTCGATTCCCTTTTCATTCTCGATCAGGTGCGTCAGTATCCTGTCGAAAACATCAGCGTGTCTTGCGTAGGTGAACCGCTCGTTCCTGGTCGGGCCGTAGCGGACCACGTAGTCGAGATGCCCGTATACATCAAAATAGGGCAGCGATCTTATGCATTCCAGCACCGATTCGAAATATTCGCGGTGCGCCTCCTCCTCGCTGCGCTCTTCGTAAAAATCAGGATAGTACGGATCCTTTCGGTTGCAGAGATGCGAGGATCCTATGATGAAATCAAAGTCGTAGGATTTGGAGTACACTGCGAGCTGCCGTTTCAAATGGGGCTGCAGGCCAAGCTCCACGCCGAATCCGACACGGATCTGGTCTTTATATTTTTCCCTGAGCTTCAGGAGTTCATACAGATAGGAATCTGTGTTCAGGTCATACAGGCCTGTCTCGCCGGACGCATAGACATAATCGGGGTCAAAATGCTCTGTGATACAGATATGTGTCAATCCAAGAGAGACCGCTCTCCGGATCACTTCTTCCATCGGGGCATCGCTGTCCCCGGAAAAACTGGTGTGGACGTGGTAGTCTGCTTTTATCGCCATATGAATAAAACCTCCTTTTTTGTGTATACGGGCGTCCGAAGGAAGATGCCAGCATGCGCTGACGGACGTCCAGTCTGACTTTCAG